>CAIMFA010000755.1 GCA_903840185.1 uncultured Lentisphaeria bacterium
CCTTCTGGCCGGCTGTATCGAGGATGATATCCACGACCGGTTTGCCGGTTTCGGGATCGATTACATTCAGGATATCCTTGGTAATTTCTATCAGATAGCTGTCCAGTTCGCCGGTATTCCAGTCCGCGAATACTTCCTGCATTTCTTTGGCGCTCATGCCGAGAATGTTTTTCATCAGATTATAGGCTTCGCAGATCATTTCCATGTCGCCGTATTCGATGCCGTTATGCACCATTTTAACATAATGTCCGGCACCGTTGTCGCCGACCCAGTCGCAGCAGGGGCTGCCGTCTGCCACCTTGGCTGAGATCGCCTGGAAAATCGGTTTTACCGCAGGCCAGGCCCTGGCTGAACCGCCAGGCATGATGGACGGGCCGAGCAAAGCGCCTTCTTCGCCGCCGGAAACCCCGGTGCCGATGTAGAGCAGACCTTTGTCTTCCAGCGCTTTAGTGCGGCGGATGGTGTCCGGGAAGTGGCTGTTGCCGCCGTCAATCAGGATATCGCCGGCTGAAAGGTGCGGAGCAATGAGTTCGATGAAGTCGTCAACCGGTTTGCCGGCTTTGACCATCAGCATGATCTTGCGCGGAGTTTCAAGGTTTGCAACCAGCTCTTCAATGGATTTGCAGCCGATAAAATTCTTACCCTTGCCGCGTCCGCTGAGAAAGCTGTCAACTTTTTCCACAGTACGGTTGAATACTGCAACGGTGAAACCTTTGCTTTCCATATTGAGTACCAGATTCTCGCCCATAACCGCGAGACCGACCAGACCGATGTCCGCTTTTTTGCTCATAGCAATTTCCTTACTATACTTTTAAAGTTGTTTGTGGTTCATATCTCTATATTGTGCCATCGTTGGCTATGCTTATCTTAATTAATATAGCCTCTATACTTTGTAAAGCAACTTTACAAAGTTGCTTTTAGTCATTTTTCATAAAAAATCATGAGATTTATGTAGAACTTGAACAATTTTTTGCTTTATTACAATATTTTCACCTGCATTGCGTTTACTAAATATATAACAATCTCCAAGGAGGGTTAAAATGAGCAAGTCAAGTACTGTCAAGGCACTGGCAGTTGTAGGTGCTGTAATGTGTATATCCGCTTATGCACAGGATGCTTCAGTCACTAAAACTACGACTTCGGATGCGATGGTCACGACTCAGAAAACCGCTACCGGTTCGACGTTTGACATTCAGCGCTCAGGTACTACAGCGAAAGGAAATACCTGGCAGTCTGATACTACCGGAACTGCAACGAAGACTGATACCGGTAAGCAATGGACGTCAGAAAGCAAAGGAACCGGCAGCAACGGAGCGTCATGGACCACGGACAGAACAGGTACTGTAACTAAAAATGCCGACGGAAGCGTGACGGTCAATAAAGATATAACCAAAACCGATGCCGGCGGCAAGACCGTTACTGATGACATTACTAAAACAATAACTAAAACAGCAACTGGAACGACTGTCACCAGAGATGCCACGCTGACAACTCCACAGGGAACCGCGACTCGCGACACGACAACCCAAATAACTAAAGACGGTGCTGGTAATGCTACCGCAATCACAACCGGCACCGGAACAACCGTATCTGGAAAAACTTACACTGTAGCCGGGAAAGGTGAAATCACCAGGAATGCTGACGGAACAGAAATTGATAAGACGACTACTCTTACCGGCGAGCAGGGAAAGTCAGTTACGACGGAAACTAAAAGGACTAGAGCGGCACGCCGCCGTTAAATTAGTTTTTAATTTGCATTTGCTGAATTTCTGTGATATAATTACAGTATAAACTGGAGCGTTAAGGTTATAATGATAAATTTAACAATAATCAGAAATATAGCACTGGTAATTGCCATGGGCATGTTGCTGCTTGCTGAATTTCTGCATCCGGTTTTTCATAATCACAGTATTTTTCCCGGACAGGAAAGCAAATGCATTACCGGCGGTACGCCATGTTTAGTGCAGGGGGATACCGCACTGAAGCATGATGCAGATAAAGGGATTGCGCATGCTGAATATCCTTGTCCGATATGCTCGTCCACGTTTCTGAAGTATTGCGCCAGTGATTCAAACTCCGTCGTTTTATACTGCTATCAGGATTCTGCTGCGGTTCTGCCGCCGCAGGATTTTGTTTTTGTTGAAACTAATTTTACCGGTTCTCCACGCGCTCCTCCAGTCCTGTTCTCCTAATCTCCAGACTTGTAGTAGATTTGACGTCGCAATTGCGTGAATGTCATTTTACTGCGCTAAATGCGCGGAGGGAGGGTAAAGAACAGCGGGAAAAGTCCTATTTAAGAGATGGGAATTATTAGTCAGCAGGAACTCCATTTCTGAACTATCACTGAAAAAGAACAAATTTACGTTCCTGCGCGAACCCCGGTCTAACAATCAGACTGCGGTTTGTCAAACAAGACAAGTTTTAATAAAATAAATTTAAGTAACGTTTAATGGAGAGAAAAAAATGAAAAAAAGTCGTGGTTTCACACTCATCGAACTCCTCGTGGTGATCGCCATCATCGCGATTCTTGCCGGCATGCTTTTACCGGCCTTGAACTCAGCCCGTGAAAAAGCACGCCGCATTTCCTGCGCGTCAAACCTGAAACAGCTTGGTCTGGCCCTGAAGCAGTATGCGATGGACTATGCCGATCGTTACCCGACCATGGGCAATGATGCAATGACCGCAGGTTCCACTGCTACCATCCCTATGGAACTGCTAAGAGCATATGATTATCTGACCGACTATGCTGTCTACACCTGCCCGTCAACCACAACGGCCAAGGGTACTGGAACACAAAACATTACTCTCAGCCTTTGTGATTATGCATTTTCCAACATGATGATGGAAGGTTCCTCGGATCAGTACGGCCGCGCTGATTCAGCGATCTCCGCTGACAGGAAAGTCAATCCGTCGCTCGGCCCGAACCATTCTGATTTCGGTAACATGCTGTTCCAGGACGGCCATGTATCCGGTTTCTCCGGCACCCAGTGGTATATGTACCAGAACCGCGGCGGTTCCGCCATGTATCCGAATACTGAAACAGCACCGTAATTCAGTATCAGGAACAAGTTGATCTTAAGGAGGCTCCGGCCTCCTTTTTTATTTTTCAGGATGGTTTATGCGATTTTAACATTATTTTAACATTATTTTCGCATTTCTTTGTAAAACACTTGCATCGCGCTTTCATTTTTGCTATGATATAAAACAATTGACAGCATGTTTAAGGGGGTTTTTTAAACATTATGTCGCTAACAAACAACAAGAAGGAAGGTACGAACGAATGAAAAAAAGTCGTGGATTCACACTCATCGAACTCCTCGTCGTGATCGCAATCATCGCCATTCTCGCCGGCATGCTCTTGCCGGCCCTGAACTCAGCTCGTGAAAAAGCTCGCCGCATTTCCTGTGCGTCGAACCTGAAGCAGCTTGGTCTGGCACTGAAGCAGTATGCGATGGATTATGCCGATCGTTTCCCGACCATGGGGTCTGATGCAATGACCGCCGGCAGCACTGCTACTATCCCGTTGGAACTGGAAAGAAAATATAACTATCTGAGAGACTATAAAGTCTACACCTGTCCGTCAACCACGACTGCCAAGGGAAGCGGTACTCAATCCATTACTCTCAGCCTTTGTGATTATGCATTTTCCAACATGATGATGGAAGGTTCCTCTGACCAGTACGGCCGCGCTGACTCAGCAATCGCCTCTGACAGAAAAGTCAATCCGTCTCTCGGCCCGAACCATTCTGATTTCGGTAACATGCTGTTTCACGACGGCCATGCAACCGGTTTCTCCGGTACCCAGTGGTACATGTACCAGAACCGCGGCGGTTCCGCCATGTATCCGAATACTGAAACAGCACCGTAATTCAGTATCAGGAACAAGTTGATTTTAAGGAGGCTCCGGCCTCCTTTTTTCTTTTTAAAATATTATGGAGATGATTATAAAAATGCAGGCTGGCGCAAAAAGGTTTTCTGTTACTTTGAAACTTTCATCATGCGCAGAAGCAGATGGTCAAACATCCGGTCAGGCAGCAGCCATTTCAGCAGGATGAATCCTCTGGCATCGCGTGTGGCAATATATCTTGGCCGCGGCTTTGCGGCGTTGATTGCTTCGACTATAACATCAGCGATTTTATCCGGAGTAGTCAACTTCTTGCCGGAATAAAATTTATCAATTAATGTTGACATGGCCTCGGCATATCTGATGTACGGGCCGTGCCCGGATGTTTTAAGCAGATTGTCTTTGGCAATATCGGCCCATTCAGATTTTACAGCGCCGGGTTCAATGATGATGACATCAATTCCGAACTGTCTGACTTCCATCCTCAGTGCATCGGAAAGAGCCTCCACTGCATGTTTTGACGCATGATACCAGCCTCCCATCGGCGACGTGGCTTTCCCTGCCATTGAAGAAATATTGATGATTTTGCCGTAACGGTTTTCCCGCATCCGGGGTAAAACCAGACGGGTGATACGGGCAAGGCCGAAGACGTTGACTTCAAACTGTTTCTTTGCTTCGTCGGTTGATACTTCCTCGATGGAGCCATATTCCCCATAGCCGGCATTGTTAATCAGGATGTCAATGGTGCCTGCCTGATTTTGAATTTGCGCGACACCATGAATGACAGATTCTTCGTCGGTCAGGTCCATCGCGATGATTACCGCGCCTTTTTCCTCCAGATCACTAAGTCTTGAGATTCTTCTGGCTACGGCATAAACATTCCAGCCTTCAGCCAGCAGTCTTAACGCTGCCGCTTTGCCGATTCCTGATGAAGCGCCGGTAATCAGAATATTTCTGCCCATGATATACTCCTGTTTCAAAAAATCCCATAACCGTTGAAATTTAAGATATTGGTCTTTTTTTTAAAGTCAAGCAATTCTATAGCAATGATGCGCAAGCAATACTGCGGCTTTATTTAATTATTTCCACGGCCAGTTTTTTGCCAAGTTCCGGATTCCGGGCAAAAGGGGCAAAAGAGCATATGCTTAAGTCCCGTCTGGCAGAAGAGGCTTTTTTCATCACCTCCAGTTCGTTAAAGAATTCCTCGTCGGATTTGAAATGGCCCTGGGGATTCTGATAAAGGCCGATGAAAGGAACACCGCGGGCGCCCGGGAAATATTTTTTTTCATTCCCGATAACGTAACGAGTATATTTTTCAATTTTCTCAGGAGGCCAGTACGGTTTGAAGAACCATGCCACAGTCTGGCAGCAGTAATCCACATCAAGCCGGTTCCCATAAAGCGGGTCCGGTATAAATACCGGATAAACATGAGTCGCGATTCTGGCTTCCGGTTTTAACTTCCGTATATACGCAGACAGTTCGTTGCTGAACTGCACCAGCGTTTCCAGTGAAAATTGTTCCAGCGCGGCTTCCCTGCTCATTCTGCTCTGTACTTTCTTGTAATATTCTTCAAACAGCGCGGTTGACTGCTTGCAACGGCAGCAGCGGTAATTCTGATATCCGATGTAATCCAGGGCAATCCCGGTTATTTCCGGATATCTTTCAAAAACGGCGTCAAGATGTTTCTTACAGAATTCCACGGTCTCAGGACAATGAAAGCAGAGCAGTGGACTTTCCAGTACTTCCCGATGACCGGGAAGCGGTTCTCCGCCAAATTGATAACCATTTTTATCCACAGATTTGTCCGCAGTCAGTTTTTGCAGAATCTCATTCTCCTCAGGAGACATCTGCTGAGCGAATTGTTTCATGTTTTCAGGCGGAATAATATGAAACCAGTAATAAATTCCGACATTGTGCTTTTGTCCGTATGGAATGAGCGTATTTAAGTTGGCTCCGCTGACGGCGGCGGCATTGAATCCGGAATCACTGATTCTTTTCATTATTTTGTCAATGTTGAGATTGATTCCGCCCGCCCATATCAAACGGAATCCGTCCGGCTTATTATCTTCAGCAGATATAGTGATTGCGCAGAAGGCTGCTGAGGCGCATAGAACAGTGAACAGATTTTTCAATAATAAAATTATTTTCATGCAATATGCCTTTTATTTATCATTCCCGATTAATTTACTTATAACGGGCCCGTTGTCCAGACGATTTTCATAAATTTATTTGCTCATTATACTTGGCAGGCTATTTTTATATATCAACGAATTATTTTTTCTGGAGTTTTTTATGAAAATTGATTTACTTGCAAATATTGATTACATATTCGGGGCCGCCGGAGTTGAGGAAACTGAATCCGGCTTTTATGCCTCAAGAATGACCGCGAAATTGATGCAGCTGTATTCCGACACGGAGTCCGGTGAGATTCGCGCCATGAACAATTCCGGTGTCCGGATCGCGTTTATTTCTGATACATCCTTTGTCGCGATGAAAATGGTTTTCGGGCGTTATTCCAGGCCAATTTTCAATACTGATATAGTGATCGACGGCTTTCAAAAAATGACTTTCGGTCCGCCTGAGTATTGCGATGAGTTTGCTTTCAGCGCGGAACTGAGCGGCAAAGGTGAAAAACTGATCGAAATCTATCTGCCGAACTTGTGCGAAACTACTGTGGCCGGCCTGGAGATCGAAGACGGCTGTTTCGTCAGTCCCGTCAGGGAAGAGCGTTCCAGACTGATCTTTCTGGGTGATTCCATTACCCAGGGAATGACGGTTTCCTCTCCAGCCCTGACGTATCCGGCGCAGGCGGCGGCCGCGCAGAATAAGGATTTTCACAATATCGCGGTCGGCGGCGCGACGATGGACGGCAAAGTCGGCAGGCTGGCGCTGGAGCTTGAATGGAATACCGCGTTTGTCGCCTTCGGAGTGAACGACTTCGCTCAAAACCGTGAATTAGCGGATTTCGCGGCGGATACAGAGCAAATGCTTAAACATCTCAGTATGCGCGATGGTGCCGTAATATATTTGCTCACGCCTGTTCCGTGGTTCGGACGGATAGAACCCAACACGCTGGGGCTTCAACTGGATGAATATCGGCAGACGCTAAAGCTCGTCGCTGCCGATTTTAAAAATGTCTGCCTGATTGACGGCCTTCAACTTGTGCCCGATGATCCCTCTTGTTTTGTTGACAATATTCATCCCAATGATAAAGGCATGAGGATTTTTGCAAAAAATCTGCTGCAAAAAGTCAAATAGCAGCAGATGCCGGCGGCACTTTTGAGCTAATTCATCTCAACTTACTGCACTAATTACGGATAGCGTAAAATTTAAAATTGCTTGATTTATGCGAAATCGGGGTAAAATTATATTGTGCGTGCTTATTGTTTTTTATGCGTAGAAAATGATGGAGGCTTGAGCTGTGCTTCAATTTATTTTTGAGGATAATTAATGCAGCATTTCTGCGAAAAATGTGGCAGATATACCGAAACGGTTACAGGAGAAGTCGGAGGCAAATTCTGTTCTGTATGCGGCAGCTTCAGTGTCGGCGGACGTATTGCTCCGGAAACGGTTATAGGCGGATTCAAAATTATTCTGGAACTCGGGCGCGGCAGCAACGGTATTGTTTATCTGGCGCGGCAATTAAGCCTGGAACGCGATGTGGCGTTGAAAATACTATCTGATGAGAGATCCCGTGACGAAACATTTGTTGATGATTTTTTCCGTGAAGCCAGAGCCGCTGCGGCGCTTAATCATCCGGCGATAGTGCAGGGATATGACGCAGGCCTTACCGAGGATGGAATCTACTTTTTCGCCATGGAGCTCATTGACGGTGAAACTGTCGAAACCAAAATTGAACGTGAAGGCGCGCTGGATTTTAATGAGACGGTCAATATAGCGCTGCGTATAGCTGAAGCTCTGCAATATGCCTGGGACCGGCAGAAACTCACTCACGGGGATATTAAACCCGCCAATATTATTATCAACCGGCACGGGGAGGCCAAGCTTGCCGATCTGGGGCTGGCTAAATCCGCCTACGAGGAGAATTCATCGGAAATCATGGCTACTCCCATGTACGCACCGCCTGAATTAATCAGAGGTGACGTTAACCGTGTCAACGTTAAATCAGATATTTATTCTTTCGGAATAACTCTTTATCACATGATTGCCGGCGAGCCGCCGTTTAATGAAAATGATCCCGATAAGGTGATGGAAATGCACCTGAACAGTGAGCATGAGCCTCTCGTGGAAATATTTAAGACATCCGGCTTTCCGAAGGAATTTTCAGATTTTATTGACCGGCTTATCGCCAAGGATCCGGCGAAACGCCCGGAATCATGGAATGAAATTGTTGATTATTTGAAAACCGCGGCGAAGCTGAAATATGGACACGGTAAACAATATCTGGATAAGCAAAGCCGGTGGAGCGGAATTTTAGGTAATAAACTGGTTGTCGCCAGTCTGGTGCTGTCGCTGACGGTTTTTATAGCCGCCGGTGCTGCCGGAGTGTGGTGGTTCATAAACTCGAAGAAAAAGGAATCTGCGAAGTCCGCTTCCACGGTTAAGGTTTCGAAAGATCCGGTTGCTGAACGTAAAAAGAAAGTGGAGGAAGTATGGAATGCGGTGCGCAGCGGACTGAAATATATGCGTTGTAATGACGCCGTTGAATCCATTAAACATTTTGTGGCGGAATATTCCCCGGAAGGCGCAATGTTGCAGGATGCTGATTCTTTAATTAAAGAATACCAGCAGCAGGCGGTGATCCAGGCCGAAAAGAAAGCTGCACAGGAAGCGGCAAAAGCCGCGGCGGCACAGGAGATTAAAGATCTGGATGCTGCTGTCTCTGCGGACAAGGTCAAAAGCTATGATGCACAGGCAATGTTTGAAACAGCCTGCCTGTTGCAGGATTTTTTGAATAAATTCAAGACCGGCGGCTTTCCCGAAGGCAGTGTTACTGCTGAACTTGAGAAGCGCTATACTGATATGCTGGCCGGTTTTACAGGTTCGACGGACGAATTGCGGGCTGCCGCCAGAAAAAAACGGTTGGTTTTGATTTCAACCGCAATGAAAAATTATGCGGAGAACAACAAAAAAAATATTGCTGAAAACGAGCGTAAATTCAACGCTTTAAAAGAATATGACGAGTATTTCGCGGGTTTAAATGAGTATATGGAACTTTCCGCGGACAAGCAGAATGCTGTTTTTTTTAAGAAGGTAGCTGATGCGAATGTCAGGAATGTAGTCCAGATTCTAAGGCCCCGATTGAAGTTCATAAGTGAAAATCTGCCTGATGAAAATAGTCCGATACCGGTATTTATGAATAAAAGTGAGCGTTTTGCCGGCAGGGAAATCCCATGGACGGTGGATGAGGCCGGAAAGAAATATTCGTTCAGTTCCATTGATAATGCTTCGATACATCTGATCAATAAGTTGTCAGATGGCGCTTTTGAGCGCAAGAAACTTCTCCTGCAGAAACTGACTAATCCGCAAATCAGTATGCTGATCGAAAATTGGATAGCAAAATCCGATGTAAAAATATCGGCGGAGGAATTCGGACGGCTTGTCAACTGGCTGAACTCAGTCAAAGATTATGCAGTTCTGGATAAACTCCTGGATCGTTCCAGTCTTCCGGGTATAAATGTGGCTCTCTGGAAAAACTGTGTGAAGGATTTCAAGAATGCCGCGATGGAGAATCAAGCCGTCGAGACCGTTTCAAAAATAACTGAAATGATGCATAAGAACGAAAAACAGGCCGCGTTAAACGCAATATCTGCTTTCTTTAAAAAATTTCATAATACTGAAACGGCGTCAAGATACAGAGAATATTTCGAGGAGTATATTGAGAATACGGCGAGATTCAACCCTGAATTCCAGATTAATGTCGTGGTTGACCGGTTTGAAAGAGCTGTTAAAGCCGGCATGACCGCAGAAGCAATGAATATAGCTTGCGTGATGGTTCCGCGACTCGCATATTTGAAGTGTTTCAATGCAGAACAGCGCCAGATGCTGATAGAATGCCGCGCCGGCAGCGTGAATTTATTCTGCAAGGGCGCCGCCAAATTGCCGGACAATCTGCCGCCGTGGCAGGCGTCCGCCGGTACTTTCTGGCAATGGTACCAGCAGTCCGGCTCCGGCTATTCCGGCGTGACAAATGAAATTCTTGGACTGTGCGCGTTTATGGATATCGCCGACTGGACAAATGTAAGACAGGCCTTGTTTAAGAAAAAAATCGAACCGGACTCGATACTTGAAGGCGCTGATGCCGGAAATCTTGCCGCCCCTTTGCTTTATTTTCTGAATGTTGCGGTAAACCGCTATAATGAGGATGCGCTTGAAGCAAAAATATCGGAGGCTTATGAACGCCTGCTTAAAAATAAAGTTAAACCTGATGCCGCGACAATTAATACCGGCTGGGCAATGCGTTCAGCGTTATTGTCCCGCAATCCGCGGGCGTTTCTTTACGGCAGCGACCTGGCGCTTCAAAACGGACACGGGCAGGAGGATTTCAGAGACGTACTGCTGTATCTTCAGTCGGTTCTGCAGAAAGAGGACGCTACCGCCGGAAATTTCTCCATGCTGGTTGCGCGCTACAATAATTTATACAAGAACTCCGCTGTCGGGAATGATCTGCTCTGGATTAATGCGGCTGATAAAATAGTCAGTAATGCCGGAGATGCCGGAGTCGCCGTGCTGGCATTGGCCGGAAAAAAGTGTGTCTTCCCCCAGTTGACGGCAGTGCTTTTATGTGATGCTGCCGCCCGCAGCCTGTTTTTAGACAGAAATATCGACATAAAAACTGTTCTGCAGGTGATTGAGCCTGTAATTGGCGATAACATGATTTACGGCGAATTGTGGTATAAAGCCGCGCTGCTTAGAATCGTTGCATCCGGAACCGTGTTTGAAATGGAAAAATCAGCGTCTAAACTGTTGAATGATTACCGGATTTGTACAGTGCCTTATTATGCAAAATTGCTTGACACGATGACTGTTGCCGCTTTGTTGAACGGTTCGCTCAATTCCAGGGACGCCAATGCTATTATGCGCCGCTTTATGGATTTATCGCCGTTATTCTCGCCGGTTGAGCGAAAAGTGCCGGGATGTCTGGCATCGCCGTCGCCAGGTAAATTTTTTATTCAAAATATTGATCAGAACAAAGCGGATGAGAGTTCTTTCTGGCTGGGATTTGTCGCTGCCGCCGCTGAAATTTCTAACAAACATATTGAAGAAGTGCCGCCGGTGCTTGACGCTTTGAATAAATCTTCATCGCAGTTGTACTGGCAGGAACGCCTGCTGCTGCGCTGCATCGCCGATTTCGCCGCGGTAAAACAGTCTGAAACAAAATAACGGAGTTCCCGCATGTCGTTCCCGATTGAAGATAAACTGGTCATTGCCGTCGCTTCCAGCGCGTTGTTCGACTTGACAGAGTCGGATGCGGTTTTTCAGCGCGATCAGAACGAATATCGTCAGTATCAGCGGGAAAATCAGGACCGGATTCTGGAAAGGGGAGTGGCTTTCCCGTTCATCCGGCGTTTTCTCAATCTTAACCGGGCGATGCACGGGCTGAATCCGGTGGAAGTGGTTCTGCTGTCTAAAAATGACACCGACACCGGCTTGAGGGTATTCAAATCCATTCAGTACTACGGACTGGATATTACGCGCGCCGCCTTCACTAACGGTAAGTCGCCGTTTAAATACATTCCGGCGTTCAATGTTTCGCTGTTCCTTTCCGCCGACCAGAGTGATGTCAAGGCGGCGATCAATGCCGGTTTCGCCGCCGGTACCGTGTTGAAAACGGTGTTTAACGATGATGAGAATGACCGTGAACTGCGTATTGCTTTTGACTTTGACGGCGTAATTGCCGATGATAAGGCTGAAGCCATTTACCAGCAGACCGGCAATATTGATAAATTTCATGATTCCGAGTCAGAGCAGGCCGGAATTCCGCATGATCCGGGGCCGCTGACCGGACTGTTTCAGAAACTCGCATTTCTGCAGAAACTGGAATTGAAATATGAATCTGAACACCGCGACTATAAGCGTATGCTCCGCACCGCGATTGTCACTGCCAGAAATGCTCCGTCGCATGAACGGGTCGTGACTACCTTGCGCAGCTGGGATGTTACCGTGGATGAAACTTTTTTTCTGGGCGGGATTCAAAAATCCCGTATTCTGGAGATTTTTCATCCGCATATTTATTTTGATGATCAGCGCCTTCACCTTGATGCGTCCGCCGGAGCCGTTCCTTCCGTGCACATTCCTTTCGGCGTGACAAACCGGAAATAATTCCTGCTAACCACACTCCTAACTCCTAACTCCTAACTCCTAACTCCTAACTCCTAACTCCTAACTCCTAACTCCTAACTCCTAACTCCTAACTCTTAACTCCTAACTCCTAACTCCTAACTCCTAACTCTTAACTCCTGATTCCTGTTTTTGTGCCATTTTCTCATTCCGTTTCCTTTTGGCGAGCATCAACAGCCAGGTCAGGGATATAAAGCTCGGGAAAATGCTGATGCCGGTGGATATAACCAGTTCCGGCAGATTTTCACGGACATCCGCGGATTCTGAAAACACTCCAATTGCCGTCAAGCAGAGCAGGCATGAAAAAAATGCGGTAAAAGCGGTTATTAAAAACGCTTTTAGCTCGCTTTTTATCAGGTGAAATACCGGTATTCCGATGCAGATGATTACGAGCAGACTGGGAACCAGAATTAACAATTGCTCCAGATCAGTTGCCATGAATAACAGAAAAATCGGTCCCGCCATGATAACTATCAGACTTAAAAAAGATTTTGTTTTTTCCGTCATTATGCTTTCCTGTAATTAATTTAATATTACTTTGTATTGCCGCATTTGCAATACAGCGGTTGTTTTAATTTTTTAACCCGATAAAGCAATTAAGGGTTGACTTATTGCATAATATCATGTATTTTAATCGAGTTGGCACATTATTTTAAATCTCCTTTTTGTTATATGCGGAGGGTTGTTAAATGGCTGGAAAAGTCAGGTTCGGAATCATTGGCACCGGAGCAATCGCAGTTTTGCATGCTGAGGCTATAATGGCCCTGGAGAATGCGGAACTGGTTGCAGTTTATGATAAAGTCACTGAAAGATGTCGAGCATTTGCCGAAAAATACCATGTCCGGGCAGTGGATGATTTTGATGCGTTTTTATCCGATAAAACCATCGATGCTGTTACCATCGCTACGCCAACGGGTTTTCATGGCGAAGTGGCAATCCCGGCTGCCAGGGCGGGAAAACATGTGTTGTGTGAAAAGCCGCTGGATGTCACCCTGGAAAAAGCTGATGCCATTATTCAGGAATGTGAAAAACATGGAGTAGTGTTATCCGCGGTATTCCAGTCACGTTTCGCTAAGAATATTCAACTGCTTAAAAAGACGGTTGATGAAGGCCGCTTCGGTAAGATAGTGCTGGTCAGCACTCAGGTTAAATGGTTCCGTTCGCAGGAATATTATGACAGCGCCACCTGGCGCGGCACCTGGGCGCTTGATGGCGGCGGCGCACTGATGAACCAGTCAATTCATACTATTGATCTGCTGCTGTATATCAATGGCGATCCCGACGAAGTCTTTGCTTATACCGGGACTTTGACTCACGACCGGATCGAAGTCGAAGACAACGCCTGCGCGGTGGTCAAATATAAAAACGGTTCATTGGGCGTTGTCGAAGCCAGCACTTCCTGCGCACCCGGTTTTCCGCGCCGGATTGAAATATCCGGTTCAAACGGCACTGCGGTGGTGGAGGACGACCTGATTGTCCGCTGGCAGTTCGTTGACGAACAGCCGGAAGATGAAGAGATCAGATTGAAGGGTGCCGTTTCAGAAGGAATGAAAGGCGGCTCAGGAGATCCCATGTCTGGAGTCAGTCATGAAGGGCACCGCCGCCAGCTTGCCGATATGGTTGATGCCATACTCGCGCATAAAGATCCGCTGCTGTCCGGACGGGAAGGACGCCGCGCGGTTCAACTGATCTGCGGAATCTATGAATCCGCCCGCACCGGAAAACCGGTTAAGTTTTGAAATTTAGGAACTATGCGCGAGTTCCAAATTTTATATTCTGCATTTCATTTACCAATAAAATTTGCCGGAAAGCTTTTAAGCGTTATATTGGTATTATCATTTTAAAATAATCTTACAGGGGGTGCAGAATGGCGCTTAAATTCGCTTTTGCCGGTTTCCGGCACGGACATATTTTCAGTTTATTGAGCAGACTTAAAGAAACTTCAGGCTGCGAGATTGTCGCCGCCTGTGAAGAGGATGCCGCCACGCGTGAAGCAATGGCGAAAAATCCGGATGTGAAAATTACGCACACCAGCATTGACAAAATGCTCAGCGATTCCGGCTGCGACGTGGTTGCGGTCGGCGATTATTATGGCAAACGCGGCGCGATTATCATCAAGGCTCTGACTGCCGGCAAACATGTGATCGCCGACAAGCCGTTATGTACCAGCATTGACGAACTCGACCAGATAGAAAAACTGGCGAAGAAGAGTAAACTTAAAATCGGGTGTATGCTGGATCTGCGGCAGCAGCCGAATATGGTCGGGGTAAGAAATCTGGTTCAGCGGGGAATGCTTGGCGATATTCACGGCATCAGTTTCGGCGGACAGCATCCGCTGTTGTCCGGCAAGCGCCCGTCATGGTATTTTGAAAAAACCAAGCACGGCGGAACTATCAATGATATCGCCGTCCATGGCA
>CAIMFA010000756.1 GCA_903840185.1 uncultured Lentisphaeria bacterium
CAGGCATTTTTTGACTCGAAAAATAGACTCCGCTCAAATCGCAGTCCCCAGATCGTGCTTTTTTGAAAGTCATCATGACAGGCTTAAGCGCGGTTGCTCAAAATCGCTGTTTTACGGACAGGCTCTATTTATGATATAACTTTTTGTTTCTGCAGTCGCTTTCTGAAGAAGAACGACCGTACGATTGATCAGATGATACAGGCTGCACGTTCCGGCAAGCAAAATATTATTGAAGGTACTGTTGCTTCCGGCACTTCCAAGGAGACAGAGATAAAACTCTTAAATGTTGCGCGGGCAAGCCAGGCGGAGTTATTGGAGGACTACCGTGATTTTCTACGCACCAGAGGACATTCGTTGTGGGAAAAATGCTCCAAAGAAGCCCTGTATGTCAGGAAACTAAGCTCGTCCCAAGACAGTTCAGCGAAATTCAAGGATTTTGCTGAAACCCGTTCTGCTGAAGTCGTTGCTAATATCGCTGTCTGCCTGGTACATCAGGCAAATTATCTTCTGGATCAGCATCTCAAAAGACTTGAACAGGATTTTCTGAAAGAAGGCGGATTACGCGAGCGCATGAGCAGCGCCCGCATCCAGGTCAGAGATCAGCAAAGGGCGATAAACCCATAGGACTCATGAGACCTATAGGACTCATGAGACCCATTGTTTTTATTATTATTCCACTGCCAGGAACTTGGCTTTTTTCTTTTTCTTCTTTTTCTCCGGTTCTACTGCTGCGGGCGCAGCTGCTTTATCGGATTTTTTCACTGCGGGTTTGTCTTCCTTGGCTATCTCGACCAGTGATTGACGGCCGTTGGCCCTGCGACGGAATGCTTCCATGATTATTTCCGCTTCGGAGACCGGTACCGTGACAAAGGTGAAAGAGTCGAAACACTGTATGTTTTCCACTTTATAGCCTTTGACTTTGGCGGCATCCCAGATCATATCGGCGATCTTGCGCGGATTGTAACCGTCCTGTTTGCCGCGGGCGACAAACAAGCGGGTTTTGCCTTTTACGTCAACGGCATTTCTGCTGCCGCCGCCGCCGGAAGAATAACCGCCGGAAGAGGCGTTGCCGCCAATGACCGTGCCGCCACCGGAATGACTGCCGAGATCGGAATAACTGACCGCCATCAAGTCTTCCTTGAAAGTGAACTTCAGCATTGCGGCCAGTACGGCTTCAGGTTCCGCGTCTTTCAACAACTCGCCGGCCAGGGAGAGATAATCAAGATGTTTTTCGGTTACCATCAGGTTGGTGATGGCTTCTTTGAATTTAATCTTTTTATTGGCGATAATGTCTTTCGGTGTCGGCAGACGTTCGCGCCGGATTTCGGTGTTGGTGAGTTTCTGGATGAAAGTCAGTTTGCGGTATTCAGACGGGGTGACGAACGTAATGGCGGTACCGGTTTTGCCGGCGCGTCCGGTACGTCCGATACGGTGAATATATGACTCCGCTTCCTGAGGGATCGAGAAGTTGATCACATGGGTCAGGTTATTGATGTCAATGCCGCGCGCCGCGACGTCGGTGGCGATCAGAATGTTGAATTTTTTGCGTTTAAAACGGTCAATCACTTTAATACGCTGCGCCTGGGAGATATCGCCGTGCAGGGCTTCGGCCGCATAACCGCGGTAAACCAGTTTTTCGGTAATTTCGTCCACATCATTTTTAGTGCGGCAGAAGACAAGCGCATAGAAATCATCTTCGATATCGATAATGCGGGTCAATGCCTCCAGCTTGTCCTCGCGCCTGACTTCAAAATAAATCTGGTCGGTCAGTGCGGTGGTGAGCTGCTGCTTTTTGACGGTTACGACTTCATATTCGCGCATGAACTTTTCAGCAATGGCGATGATCTGGTGGGGCATGGTTGCCGAAAACATCAGCATCCGCTTGTCCGGTCCGGTCTTCGACAGGATTTCTTCAATATCCTCAATGAATCCCATATTCAGCATTTCATCGGCTTCGTCCAGCACGGCAAAAGTTACTTTGTCCAGAATCAGGCAGCCGCGGTGAATCATATCCAGCACGCGTCCGGGAGTTCCCACGACAATGTCCACGCCTCTTTGCAAACGGCTGAGCTGCATGTCAATGGACTGGCCGCCGTAGATAGGCACGATTTCCAGCACTTTTTCGCCTTTCAGCGAATTCATTTCCTCGGCGATCTGGATTGCCAGTTCACGGGTCGGGGCGAGGATGATGGCCTGGACGTTTTTCTTGCCATGATGCAGTTTTTCGATGATCGGGATACCGAACGCGGCAGTTTTGCCGGTACCGGTCTGGGCCTGGCCCATGATGTCTTTTTCTCCGCTCAGGAGCAGCGGGATGGTTATTGCCTGGATCGGGGACGGCTCTTCAAAACCCTTTTTGGCCAATGCTTTCAAGGTTTGTTCCGAAATGCCCAGCTGTCTGAATTTCTCTAAATCACTCATTTGTTTCCTTTGCTGCACGAACAAAGTGATTCCAGTTCCGCCTGCGGCGGATCGATTATAAGGTAAAACAAAGTGAGATTGTACAAATCATAAAACTTAAGCGCCGCTGCCATGCGGCATTCGATGATGACTTAGCCCGTTCTCTGCTTCGTAATCAAGTAACTAAGTCATCCTGACAATGCATTCAATGCAAGATATTTATCATGCCCGCAACAGCATTTGACTGCCGTCCGGGTTTTTCCGGTTCTCATAAATCCGGAATAAGGATTGTCCGCGTTACTTCTTAATAATCACTGCGTTCTAG
Organism: uncultured Lentisphaeria bacterium; assembly: GCA_903840185.1. Taxonomy (GTDB): domain Bacteria; phylum Verrucomicrobiota; class Lentisphaeria; order Victivallales; family Victivallaceae; genus CAIPAT01. The sequence continues at coordinate 2,726 of CAIMFA010000756.1, forward strand.
TGCGATTATTGTCTATTTTTTGGATCGCGCTTCAGATTGAAGCTGTGATCCCTTTCCCGTGGACGCCCGGCATGTCCGCTGACTGCCTGCTTTTTGCGCCCCGCGTATTTTGATAATACTGTGCTGTCCTGGTCCTTTTTGACGACAACTATTTAATTATCAATAATTTCAAACTTTTAATATAGCACAGAAATGCCTTTTGTCAAACGCAGGAAAATAGAATGGTACGCGGGATGGGACTCGAACCCACATGTCGTAAGACACTGGAACCTAAATCCAGCGCGTCTGCCAATTTCGCCACCCGCGCAAATCGTACATGCATTCCGGAGAAAATATACTGAAATTGTCTTAAATCAATAGCAGTTGCGAGAAATTTCAATGAAGAGCGTATTCTTTTTTACGAATCCGGCTTGCCGAGACAGCAAATATGTCTTAGATTATTGATTCAATAAATACAGGCAGGTTTTTCTAAATTAATGATAGATACCAGTAACATCAATCGCAAAGTTGTGGAAAGAGCAATTCTCGTTGGAGTATTTGACGCCCAGTCGGATCCCCGCGAGGCGGACGAACATTTGCTTGAACTGGAAGACCTGGTAAAAAATCTTGGCATTAAAGTTGTTGAGAAGATTACCGTAAAATTAAAAACACCGTCTTCAAAATTTTATGTCGGTTCAGGCAAGGCGGAAGAAATATTGCAGCGCCAGAAAGAACTGAACGCCGACTGCCTGGTATTCGATAATGACCTTTCGCCGTCACAGCAGCGCAACTGGGAGGCTCTGACCAAAAGCTGCGTTATTGACCGCCAGGAAGTGATTCTGGATATTTTCGCCGACCGGGCGTCAACCAGAGAAGCCAAGCTCCAGGTGGAACTGGCTAAAATGGAATATTCACTGCCGCGCCTGACCCGTGCCTGGCTGCACCTGTCGCGACAGCGCGGCGGTAACACCGGCGCCCGTGGCGAAGGCGAAAAACAGATCGAAGTTGACCGCCGCATGGTTAAAACCAATATCTCCGTATTGCAAAAAGAACTGCAGGAAGTCAGACTTCAGCGCGATACTCAGCGCAAGAACCGCACCCGCCGGGATATTCCGCACGCCGCAATCGTAGGATACACCAATGCCGGAAAATCTTCGCTGCTGAATAAAATCACCGGGGCGAATGTGCTGGTTGAAGACAAGCTGTTTGCCACGCTGGACCCGACAACCAGGAAAATAATTCTGCCGAACAAAGTGCCGCTGCTGCTGACTGACACCGTCGGCTTTATCCGCAAACTCCCCCATGCTCTGGTTGAGGCCTTTAAATCAACACTTGAAGAAGCCGTGCTGGCGGATTTTCTGATTCTGGTGCTGGACATCAGCAGCCCTTATGTTGAAGACCACTGGGAGACGACAGTATCAGTTCTAAAAGAACTTGGCGCTGATGATAAAAGCATTATCACAGTATTTAATAAAATTGATTTGCAGCATGATCCGGTCGTTATCGCCAGAGTCAGAGGCCTGTTTCCGCGCGCGGTTTATATTTCCGCGATTGACGGCACCGGACTTGATGAGCTGCAAGCAAGAATGAGCAGTTTTGTCGGCGACCGCATCAGACTGCTGAACTTAAGACTGCCTCCGTCCAGACATGATCTGGCGGCATTGATTCACGCCAGCGGGAATATTCTGTTTTCTGAATATGATGACGAAGGCAATCTGTTTATGACGATAAATATTGCGCATGCGCATGAGAAAAAACTGGCTGATTTCATAATTGATCAGATTCCGGCAAAGATAAACAACAATCATTAAGTTCCTGGAGTGTGCTATGTCAAAAAAGTGGATAGTAATATTGATGACGCTGTTCATTACAGTTCAAGCGGCGCTGGTGTTTGCTGAAGATGACGAGTTTTCGCCGTGGGAAGCGTGGCGGCAGGGATTTTCAAATTATGAAAAAGGCGAGCAGAGCAAAAACCGCGGAGATAATGATGAAGCGCTTAAATGTTTTCAGCGCGCCCGTGAATATTATGTAGCCGTTCAAAACAACCGGCCGGAGTGGAATCAGAAAATCATCGGCAGCCGCATAAAAATGTGCGACCAGGAGATAACTGAACTGAAAGGACAAGTATCCTCGAAACGCTCCGGCAGTTCTTCATCTGAAGAGCGCATATCAACTAAAACAAGCTCCAGACCGTCTTCTGATTCATCTTCAGGGATTCCGGCAACCGTATCAACATCTTCATTCGGGCGGGATGTGGATTCCGATACCGGCGAAGTTAAAGCTGAACTGGAAAAGTATAAGAAAAAGCTTTTTGCCGTACTGGTGGAAGTTGATGAATTGCGGCGCCAGGCCGAACGCGGACAGAGTGCCTCGCGTGAAGTTGAAAATATGATCAAGGAGAAAGGTGTTCTTCAACAGCAGCTATCTTTACTGCAGCAGAAATATGAGGCATTGAGCGAGAGGATTGCCCAGCCTGATACAGAAAAGAATGAGCTGAAGAACCGCATGCTTGAAGAAAAAATGAAGATGGAGATTCTCAACCAGAAACTGAAGATGCAGGATGACAATTATGAGAAACTGCGTCATGAGATGGCGGATCTCTATAAAGACAAAACTGAAGCAAAATTCGCCCAGCAGCAGAATGAACAAAAAATCCGCGAGTTGAATGATCAGATATTGCGGTATGATAAAGACAGCGTTGACCGCGGCATCCAGATCAGGGCATTGAATGCTCAAATTGAACAGCTCACTCAAAATAATAATGCCAACCTGGCGAATATTAAAGAAAAACAGGAAGAGATCAACAAACTTAATAAGTGGACTGAAGAACTGCGCGCAAAGGACGGCAGCCAGAATAAGATGTCCGGCGAAGTTATGAATGAAAATAAAGCTCTTCGCGAAAAATTTGATGCGCTGAAAGATCAAAATGAAAAGTTGGCAGTGGAAAATCAGGAGTTGAAGAACAAGCAGCTCGAGGAACATATTTCATATACCCGGATGAAAGATACTGTAAAGCTTATTAATGACCAGAAAAATAATATTGTGGACGAGTATAACAGTCTTACAAAAAAATACAATCAGAGCATATTGGAGGAAGGCGCGAATACGAAGGAAATCCAGAATCTGCGTGAACAGAATTCCAAACTGGATAGAGAGCTTAAACTGTTTGTGGATAAATACGAGAAAATTCAGAAGCGCCTTGAGGAGCGTTCCGCTAATGAGTACCAGAATATTCTGGCAGTAAATAAGACTAATTCCGAACTGACGGAAAAGCTCGGGCTTAAAAGCGAAGAATTAACCAGTCTCAGATTGAAGTACGAACAACTGAATAAAGCAGATCAGGATAATGTAAATGCGCTGGCCGACCAGAAGGCGAAAATGTATGCGCTGAATGCGGAAATCAACAGTCTCAGAGAAGATTCCAAAAACCTGGCCGCAATCAAAAGTGAAATTCAAACGCTTCAGCAGGACAGTCAGGCATTGCGCAGGGATAAGGCTGAACTGGCCGGGCAGCGTGATAAATACCAGACTGCGCTGGATTCCACTACTAAAGAAATAGCCGCCTTGAAGAAAGAGATTGATACCCTTCAGAGTGCATCCGTGAAAGATTCCTCCTTGAAGAAGGAGCTGGAGTTGCTTCAGAGTACTTCCGGTCAGGAAATAGCCGCCTTGAAGAAAGAGCTGGAAACGTTACAGGGGGCATCCGCCAGAGAAGCTGCTTTGAAGAAAGAACTGGAGACTTCACAGGGGACATCCGGTCAGGAAATAGCCGCTTTGAAGAAAGAGCTGGAGACTTTACAAGGTACATCCGGTAAAGAAATCGCGGCGTTGAAGAGAGAGCTGGAACCTCTTCGAGGCGCATCCGGTGAATTGCTGGAAGCGCGGAAGCAGCTTCAGACTTATAAGAATGAACTTACAGAATTGAAGAATGTTGATAAAGTGAATGCGCAGATACGTGAAGAGCTGAAAGCGATGACCGCCGTCAAAGATGAAAATCAGCAGCTCAATGAACAACTGACTAAAAGCCGCACTGCAATTGCTGAATTAAAGGAAAAATGTCTGAAGCTGGCGGATTCAGGAGATAAAAACCAGCAGTCTGCAAATGTGCTGGAACTGGAGAAGAAGAATCTTAATCTGCTGCTGGCGGAAAAGGATAAAATGCTCGACTCCATCAAAGAGGAAAGTAAAAAAACATTAGCTAATCAACAGCAAATCCAGGATTCGCTTAAAGAGGCGTTAAAAAATGATAAAGACAAGATTGCCTCGCTGGACGAAATCAATAAGCGTCTTGCCGACGCTCTGGATAAATCCAGAAATGACAACCGTATTATGGAACAGTCGGCGAACAGTCTGAAAACTGAAAATTCCGCATTGCTGGACATAAAGAAACGGTTTGAACAGAGCAATCTGGCTATTAGTCAAATTCAGGAAAAAGCGGATAAACTGGTTGCTGATAACTCCGGCCTTCAGAATGAAATCAAAGCTATGGTTGATTTAAGAAAAGAAAACGCGGAGCTAAAACTTAAAATCAGAGATTTGGGCGATGTCAAGGAAAACTATAAAACCCTAAATGCGAATTATCAGGAAGCGCTTGAACAAATCAAACGTATCAGTAACAACTCGTCAGACGAGATGAATAAGAAACTCGGTGCAATGCTGGATAAATCGAAAAGTGAAAAAAGAGAACTGTCTGAGAAAGTCGTTGCTTTGCAGAGCGAAGCAGCTGCAATTCCCAATCTGAAAAAGCAGATTTCCGAGCAGGAGATAGCGCTGAAGGAATACAAGGATAAATATCAGGCGGCAACAGAAAGCAGCACTAAAATAAATATGGAGCTGGCGCAGTTGGATGACCTGAAAAAGGCGAATGTCGCACTGAGCGCGAAAAACCGCGAAATGGCTGCAATTCAGGATGATTACAAGAAACTTCAGTCAAGCTACCAGCAGGCACTCCAGAGCATTAGCGCCTATCAGCAGAGCGATAAAAATAAACTGGCTTCGCTTGATGAATTGAATAAAAAGCTTTCCGCCATGCTGGATAAATCAAAAAATGAAAATCAGAAAATGCTGCAGGATATTGAAACTCTGAAGCAGAACAATATCATTATCCCGGCACTGAAAGAGGAAATCAATACTCTTAAAGCTTCCATGTCCGGAGATGCTGCGGCAAAGAAAAACCTGACATTACAACTTGCCAGAATAGATTCGCTGAAAGAACAGCTTTCTTCAATGGATTCTTCCGTTACAGTAATGAAGCGGCAGCTGGCTGAGAGAGATTCCGCCGTTTCCGAATTGAAAAAGCAGCTTTCCGCGAAATCTATTGATTCA
>CAIMFA010000757.1 GCA_903840185.1 uncultured Lentisphaeria bacterium
AACCAATACGGAGACGAGTCGCTGGGCTGTGCATGTCCGTTAAGCGTAAAGTTCCGTGAAATCATGGGGGAAATGCTCAGTATGTGGGCGTCCACCAATCCTGATATTATCTGGATTGACGACGATTTCCGTATGCATAACCATGGCCTGGTTACGCCCAGTGGAGACTGCGATTTCTATTGCTACTGTGATACTCATCTGGATAAATTCGCGGAATTCGCAGGGAAAAGATACTCCAGGGAGGAACTGGTAGCCAAAGTGCTGAAGCCGGGAGCACCGACCCAACTCCGCCTGCAATGGCGGCAGTTTCTCGGAAACACGATGACTGAAACTGCGGGCTGGATCAATAAACGCATTCAGGGTGCATCGCCTAAAACAAGAATCGCCCTGATGACATCATGCCCCGATGTCCATTCGGTGGAGGGACGTGACTGGAAAAATCTGCTGACCGCCCTGTCCGGGAAATATACGCCCATGACCCGGCCCATGTGCGGAATTTACACCGGGACAGTCGTTCCAGTGAAAGAGAATGCGTGTACCTACAAGTACCTGTCTCAGAGCATGGCGACCTTGAAACGGCTTTTAGGAGATGACGGGATCGAATTCGGGCCTGAACTGGAAAACACACGGTTCACAACCTGGTGCAAGTCGGTCTCAAATTCGCGGTATGTGATGATTTTGAGCCAGCTTCTGGGCACAGCTCAGATTACCATGTCTTTGAACGATCTTGATGGTTCACCTATTAATCAGGAACCGACAACCATACATCTCCTCCGGAATACCAAGCCGGAGCTTGAAGCGCTGGCTGCATTGAGCCTGTGCAATTGGCGCCCTGAAGGGGTAATATTCATTGACGATGAACAATCGGCGGCAAAAATCAGGCTTGCCGAAAATGCGAAGATGCAGGATTTGGGGTTAAGCCGGGAATGGGAGGACGTCCTGCTGCAGTGCGGTATTCCGGCTTATCACACATCGTGTGCGGAAGCGGCGGCAGGCAAAGATGTAGTCGTACTGGAGGCATACACGGCATGGAGCCCGTCAGATGTGGAGCTTGAAAAAATCCTGTCCGGCGCTGTGTTGCTTGATGCTGATGCAGCATTTGTACTGCAGGAAAGAGGATTTGGAAAATATCTCGGTGTCAATGTCGGCAAGCGGCAGACATTCGCAGTGATGGCTGAAAAATACAGGGACGATGTTCTCAAAGACATAAGTGGAAGAATCCCGCACCGCGGACTCAAATGGCGCAGGATTGAATGTGCCGGCGCCACAGTTGCAAGTGAATTCATTGATTCCAAAAACAGATATTTCCCGGGCAGCATGATTTTCGAGAATAGCCTGGGCGGAAGGGTTGCGACATACGCAAGCATCGGTGATTTTTCTTACGGGACTTTTGGTAATCACTTGCGGGTGAAATGGCTGCACGGCATCCTGAACTGGTTGAGCCGGGACAGATTCCCTGTTCTGCCAAATCTTCCGCACCATGGGCTCTGCGTGGTGCGGTCAAAGAAAGAGAATATGCTTGTTGCTTTGGCCAACCTGGGAACAGATCTTTTAGCGGAAGTAAAATTCAGAATATATGCTGAAAGCGGTGTCAACGCTGTGAGCATTCTTGACAAGCACGGCAACTGGCACAATGCGGACAGCAAAATTGAAATCTCCGAATCACCGGGCATCTGTTCAATTATCATAAAGTGTAATTTAAATGCCTTCGACTGGCTTATTATAAAAATAATCAAACGGGAAAACAAAATGACTGAGAAACTAAGTGCTTATCCGTAAATAAAAGTTGAAATATTAAAAATTTGTGTCATTTTATTCTTCTAAAAGGAAGTACATAATGGCAAAGATCAAATCATGGGAAGTTTCTGATGCGTTTTGGGGTCGCGTGGAACCATTAATT
>CAIMFA010000758.1 GCA_903840185.1 uncultured Lentisphaeria bacterium
CTGGCGATGCTGCTGGGACCTTACACCGTGAGAAAACTGAAGCAGTTGCGGGCTACCGCGCCATGCCGGCTGGAAGGGCTGGTTGACAAAGCATTTATTGACCGGAATAAAGACAAGACGCCCAGCATGGGCGGCCTGCTGATAGTTTTTTCCATCATCGTGTCTTCGCTGTTGTGGAATATTGTTTATAATCCGATTACCATTACTCTGCTGGTGATGATGGTGCTGTTTGCCGGAATCGGTTTTATTGACGACTTTACCAAGGTTAGATACGGTAAGCGTGACGGCATTCCCGGGAAAATGAAACTCATATTGCAGCTATTTTTCGCTGTCGGCGCTATTATGTTTCTGGATTGTATTCCGGAAACCCGGGATCTGCTGCATCAGTTGATGCTGCCTTTCGTTAAGCAGCCGGTGCTGGTAAGCGGCTGGGTCATGGTTCTCGGCGCTTTTGTGGTGGTCGGTTCATCCAATGCGGTGAACCTGACTGACGGCAAAGACGGCCTGGCGGTGGGATGCTGTATTTTCTGCGCGCTGACTTATGCGGTGTTCGCGTATCTTTGCGGACATAAAATATTCGCCGGTTACCTGAGTATTCCATTTATTCCCGGCGTCAGCGAAGCGGTGGTATTCGCCGCGGCGCTGGCAGGAGCATGTATCGGCTTCCTGTGGCATAACTGCCATCCCGCGTCAATGTTCATGGGCGATACCGGCAGCCTGGCGCTGGGCGGAACCATCGGACTGATTGCGGTAATGGTAAAGCAGGAGCTGATATTGATTGTAGTCGGCGGTGTATTTGTGATGGAGGCTGTTTCCGTCATCATGCAGGTTACCAGCTTTAAACTTACCGGCAAACGGATATTCCTTTGCACCCCGATACATCATCATTTTGAACAGAAAGGATGGACTGAAACCCAGATTGTCGTCCGCTTCTGGATTCTTGCCGGGATTCTGGCGCTGACTGGACTGGCGACGCTGAAACTGCGTTAGCAATTGCGGTTGCCTGCATTTCTGACTGGACTTTTTTCCTTTCCGGCATTAGAATATTTATACAATTACTTAAGGTGGTGTTTTTAAATGATTCGATGGCGGTCAAAATTTTTTCATACACTGCTGATTTTTTCGGCAATCTCATTATCCTGCCTGTCATTATATGCCGCGATGTATTGCAGCGTCTGCAAAAGGCAGATTACCGGTTCATATATAAAATCCGGAGATAAAGTATTCTGCAGTCAGAGTTGTCTGGATAAGACATTGCCCCGCTGTGCTATTTGCGGCAAGGTTTGCAATGGCGGTTTTCAGAAAAACGGAAAATTCTACTGTTCCAAACCATGCCTGGAAAAGACTCTGCCTAAATGTGCGCTTTGCGGCAAGCCGTTCAGCTCCGGTATGCTTTTCAGCAACAACGGCAAGGACGGTCCGGTTTACTGTGCGGAATGTGCTGCTAAACCGAAGTGCTTTGCCTGCACCCTGCCTAATGATTGCGAAAAATTGAGCGACGGCAGATATATCTGCCGGAATTGCAAAGCCAGCGCGGTATTCAACGAAGAGCAGGCTTTGCAGATTTTTAATGATGTCAGAAAACGGCTATATGAAGAACTTGGATATTCGACGCAGCATAATATTGAATTCTATGCGACTGATGCTAAAAACCTTGAGGCCAAATCGAAAAATTACTCGCCGGGGCAGGAACTTGGTTTGTATGTCTGCAATTTTACCATCAACACCGTGACGAAGACTAAGGTCGGATGGAATCTGAAAGCCGAAGAAAAGACGGAGGAATATAAAAGTAATGAGAAATTCTCGGTATATGTATTGTATGGACTGCCGCGGAAAAAACTGATCGAAGTATGCGGGCATGAACTGGCACATGACTGGATGCAGGAAAATTTCCCCAAAACGCAGGACATCAAACTGAAAGAGGGCTGGGCCGAATATATCGCGACAAGAATCAATGATCTTTACGAGCAGTCGGAGATGAACAAGCGCATGGAGGAGAATAAGGATCCGGTTTACGGTGACGGCTACCGGATGGTTAAAGATTTTGTCAAACAGAACGGCGTCAAGAACATCGGTCAGTTATTCCGACAGCATGAGGGGGAGTGACTTCAGCCGGCATGACACGGTTATGACTGACAGAAAATCGGTTCCGGGAAGATCCAGCGCAACAGGTTTTTCTATAGAGATTTTCGTCAGCAGGCGTTTGATATCGTCATTGGTAATTCTTCGGTAATTTATATCCTTCGACAGCACCATTGTGAACGTTCTGACATTATTTCTTTTCATCAGCTCAACAAACTTTTCCAGTTCCTGGCCGGAATTTACCTGCATGAATTTTTTACTGTAAAACAGGCGCGGATTTTCGGCTGGCAGCCAGAAAATATCCGAAACAATCACTTCATTGGCTTCTTCAAGGTGTTTGTTCATTATGGCGACATTGTTCTTCATCAGGAACAGGTTTGCTACTCCCTTGACCTGGATGAGCAGGCTGATTGAAAACAGCACAATTCCGAGACCGGCTATCCCCAGCGCAAACCGGCGGTCTTCCGTGCGGCGGAACAGCTTTATCATGGCGTAAATGCACAGCGGTACCAGCAGCGGAAATAGATAAATAAAATGCCGCGGCCCCCAGATGATTCCTAGGTCGTTCTGGGTCAGCATCGGGGCAATGACGATACAATAGATGACGGAAGTCAGCAGTATCAGTTTTATCCGGCGCAATCTGCCGGAAAAGAAAGAGCGCATGGATAGCAGCAGCGGCACTAGCAGCGGCGAAGAGGTCAGCAGGCCGACAGTGAAAATCGTATCCAGCACCGGCTGATTATTGTTGAACAGCATTATTGTAAGGACGGCTGAACTGATGACCGTCAACAGCAGCATGACGAACGCGACATTCGGGCGTCTGGCAGGATTTTTGTGCATAATACCGTAGGAAATGGCCAGGACGAAAGGTATTGCCAGCAGGAAATAATACCATTTATCCGCAAAGTCTCCTGAATTGAATTTCAGCAGATAAGTATAATATCCGCTTAACTGGTTCATTAGAAAAGAGATGGTGCTGTTTCCGGTTCCATCGAGATTGTGAGCGTAATACTTGCTGCCGTGAAGCCCCAGGATGTGCCCGTACTTGGCATATTGGATTGACCATAGCGATATGACAATGATAAGAGTGCCGGCGCAGGTTGCCGCGATATTAATCTTTTTATATTTTAAAATAAACATGGCGGCGGCCAGTGCAGCAGCCAGCACATAAATGTCCTCCCGCAAAATTATTGCGGACCCCATCATCAGGCCGGCCAGCAGGAATTCCGGTATAGATGTATTATCTTCAGTACGCCGGACAACCATTAGAATCGCGGTGGTAGTAAGCATCGCGGTAAGCGTCATTTCCCAGAAAGTCAGGCTGTAGAAGAAGAACGGGGTGCATAATCCCAGCACCGGCAGCGACAGCAGGTACTTGTCCGGAAGTTTCAACCGCTGGATAATGCGGAGTGTCAGCAGTAATACTATTCCGGTGGATAGAATTGAAATCAGATAAAGCCCCCAGTAGCCTGCCGCTCTGTAGAAAAATGAGGCGAATGCTGAAAAATACGGCGGAAATATGGAGTAAATGTTATCATGGTGGCGGACAAAGTGAAAGTTGCTGTACGGAAAAAATTTATATTCAGTATCAATGTCGGCCGCCGGATAGGAAATAGCGTCAGTCCTGTCGCGGATGATGTTTTCCATAGTAATAAATTTATTGCCGCCGTCGGTAATCCAGAACACGTCCCTCGGCATTAGGGCGGTCAGCAAGGCATAAATCAGGCAGATTGCCGTGATCAGCAGTACAGCTAAATATGTGCGCATGTTCAATGCCTCCGTTTTTACAATTATATAAAGTAACCTCATATATTAAACAAAGCAAAATAAAATTCAGCTTATTGATTGGTTATTAACGCCGGTAAGATTATATTGTAAAAACATTTTAAGGCGAATAATACCAAATGAGAATAGCCCGAGTTATTGTTGATTTATCCCTGGACAAGGGGTTTGATTATAATATTCCAGACAGTCTGACGGGAAAAGTTCATGTCGGAGTGCAGGTAAAAGTACCGTTCGGCAAGTCGTTCCGGCGCGGTTATGTGCTGAATATTATCGATCACTCCGAGTATCCCGAGGCATTGAAGGATATTCATTCAATTTGTGAGCACCATACCCGGATTCCGGAACCGCTGGTGAGACTGGGCCGCTGGATGTCGGAATACTACTGCTGCAGCCGGGAGCAGGCCGTCAGGACGCTGCTGCCCCGGGCTGTGCGCAGCGGCAAGGTGAAACACCGCACTTTGAAACATTACTCTGTGGCGGATACCGCCGAAGCGGAAAAATTCATTATTGAAAATTCCGGCAAAAAACGGGCAGCCGGACAGATATTGATAATCAAAGCCCTGCTTAGTTGCAAAGAATTATCCCAGGAAAAACTGATGGGCGAGGCCGGTGTTACTGCGTCAGCCGTCAGCGGTTTGATGAAAAAAGGACTGATTGCCGAGGAAAAACGTGTGGTGCGCCGCGATGCTTATGCCGATGTTGAGATTATTCACTCCACAACGCTGGAACCGACCGCGGAACAGGCGGTTGTGCTGAAGAAGATTTACACCATGCTGGATAATCCGGACGGGAAAAATACCATGCTGCTGTACGGAGTGACCAACAGCGGCAAAACTGAAGTTTATCTGCAGTCCATCGCCCGGGCGCTGGAAACTGGCAAAGAGTCTATTGTGCTGGTGCCGGAGATTGCGCTTACGCCGCAGACTGTTCGCCGGTTCCGCGCCAGATTCGGCGATATGGTAAGCGTTCTGCACAGTCGCCTGACCGAAGGCGAACGTTTCGATGAGTGGAGCAAAGTCAATGACGGTCTGGTTAAAATCGTGGTCGGCGCCCGTTCGGCGTTGTTTGCCCCTTTCCGCAACCTGGGCCTGATTATTGTTGACGAGGAGCATGAAAGTTCATATAAACAGTCGGAGTCCCCGCGTTATCACGCCCGCGATGTCGCCGTGATGCGCGGACATATTGAAAACGCCGTGGTCATTCTGGGCTCGGCGACCCCTTCATTCGAGTCGTTCAACAATGCGCTGACCGGCAAATACGAATTGGGTGAAATGCTTCAGCGGGTGCAGGATTGCGTGATGCCGGTGATGAATGTGGTTGACGGCCGTATCGGCGCGGTGGAACCGGGGAAAGTTACTTTTTTTTCAAAAATTCTGGTTGATGCGGTTTTCGACCGTCTGAGCAAAGGCGAACAGACGATCATCTTTTTGAACCGGCGCGGCTATGCCCGCCAGATGATGTGCGAACATTGCGGCTTTGTCGCTGAATGCCCGGACTGTTCGGTTTCCTACACCTATCACCGCCAGCGGGAAAGCCTGTCGTGCCATCTCTGCGGCGACGTGATCAAGGCATTTGCGCGCTGCCCGGAATGCGGCGCTGAAGATATCCGTTATTCCGGAATCGGCACTGAAAAGGTCGAAGCCGCCGCCATGATGATTTTCAAGGAGGCCAGGGTGGTCCGGATGGATTCCGATTCCATGCGCAAAACCAGTTCTTATGAAGATGTGCTAAACCGCTTCCGGCGCGGTGATGTTGACATCCTGATCGGTACCCAGATGATCGCTAAAGGCCTGCATTTCCCGAATGTGACACTGGTCGGAATTATCAACGCCGATCAGAGCTTGTATATCCCGGACTTCCGTTCCTGCGAACGCACCTTTCAACTGCTGACGCAGGTTGCCGGCAGGGCGGGGCGCGGCGATGTCAGCGGCGAGGTGATCGTGCAGACCTGTAATCCGTTCAACGAAACGATCATGTATGCGGTACAGCAGGACTTCCGCAAATTCTACGAGTATGATATGGAGGTTCGCAAAGTTTTGAGTTATCCTCCGGTCGGCCATTTGATCGCAGTGCATTTTCGCGGCCCTGAACTGGATGCCGTCAGCCGTTTTGCATCGGAATTCATGGAGAAAATCCGTCCATGCTGTCACGAGGGAGTAATTGTCACTGAACCCGCCCCGGCTCCCGTGGAAAGAATCAAAGGCAAATATCGTTACATGATAATTTTTCGGGGGTCCAAGCTGAAAAACCTCCGTTCCGCGCTCCGCGAACTGATCCTGCACGGACCTGTTCCGCAGAATATAGAGGTCTATGCCGACGTGGATGCACAATCCCTGATGTAGTGCCGTTCAGGCACAAATAAAACTTTATAAAGTTTGTAAAGATGCGGCTTTTTAAAACTTCGTCTATTGACTTTGCTTGAAAATGCAGTTAAAATTGTGCTGGAATTATCGATAAAACTAATCACTACTTACTTGAGAGAATCGATTAATGACAACTATGACTGCAAGAGCGATGCTGGATTATGCCCCATATGCAAATTTGCCGAAGCCGGAACTGCCGCCCTGGGAGACCGTAACTGAATGGCCATGCCAGTGGATTGCCGCCGGACCGGATGTCAAGCCGCCGTTAGTCGCCGCTTACTGCCTGCGTTTTACGCTGGAAGCCGGTACTACTGTCCGTGTCCATGTCAGCGCTGACGAACGCTATGAGCTTTTCGTCGATGGCGATATGGTTGGACGCGGCAGTGAACGCGGCTGCCTCACAAACTGGTTTTTTGAAACTTTTGATCTTGTGCTTTCGAAGGGCAGCCATGTCATAGTCGCGCGCGTCTGGTCGCTGGGCGGGCACAGTCCATGGGCACAGCAGAGCATCAGGCACCGGTTCTTGTTTTCTCCTGATTCCGAGGCACATTGGGCGCTACTCGGAACCGGTATTGCTCCTTGGTCGGCAATGCTTCTGCCGGGCTATGGTTATGTTGATTATCCCGGCTTCGGCACTGGAGCGAAGCTTTTGATCGATGGCCGGATTTTTCCGTGGGGTTTTGAACGCGGTGAGGGTATGGGCTGGATTCCGGCAGTTAATGCGGGCAGGGCTTTCGGCTGTACGAATTCCCATCTGCTGCCGGGCGAGGCCGTTCTTTGTCCGGCCATGCTGCCGCCGATGATTTCAAAAACTTTTCGGGCTGGGCGGATCCGGCATCTGGAGAACATCGAAACTTTCGATTTAAATCAGCGGACGGTATTGCAGGCCAATTCACTTGAAGCGGAAATGCCGGGCTGGCAGGCTTTCCTTGGCGGGGCTGCGCTGCAAATCCCGCCGCACCGGAAGCTGCGGGCGATTGTCGATCTTGAAAACTACTTTACCTTTTATCCCCGGCTTATCGTAAGCGGGGGGAGAGATGCCATGCTCCGGCTACACTGGGCGGAACATCTCAATAATCCAAACGGACCGAACGGAAGCAATGATATTATTGAAAGTAAGAACTTTAAAGGCATTGGCGAAAGTTTTACACTGGATGGAGAACTCCATCGTTGTTACGACACGCTATGGTGGCACGCCGGGCGTTTTCTGGAAATTGTTGTTGCCACTGCCGGAGAGCCTTTGCTGCTGGAATCGCTGCAACTGGAGGAAACCAGGTATCCGCTGGAGATGGAGTCGCATTTCGATTCCTCCGATCCGCGGTTGAAAGGGCTTGCCGCCAAGGCTTTCCATACGTTGCAGTGCTGCGCCCACGAAACCTATATGGACTGTCCATACTGGGAACAGTTGATGTACATTGGCGATACGCGGCTGGAGTCGCTGGTGACCTATGTGACGACATCCGATTCGGCGTTGCCGGAGAAGGCTGTCCGCATGTTTGATGCGGCCAGACTGAATCGTTATAGTCTCAGTTGCTGCGCTTATCCGGAACACGGTGGCAAGATCATCCCTTCTTTCTGTCTCTGGTGGATTGATATGATTTACGATTTCGCGTTGTGGCGCGGCGGTCGTGACCTGGTCGGGCCGATGCTTATCGGTGCGCGTTCCACGCTTGACATCATCCTGGCGGCGCGCACGGCTGACGGACTGGTCATTACTCCGCCCGGCTGGCATTTTATTGACTGGATGGACTTTAAAAACTGGCATTTCGGCATTCCTCCGGCCGGAAACGGGCCGTGCGGTATCTTCAACTGGCTGGTTGTCTATACGCTTTTGAAGATGGCTGAACTGGAACGTTTTGCCGGCGAGGAGGAACTGGCCGGAAGATGGACCAGGCTTGCCGGAGATTTGAAAAACACTATTGACAGGAAATTCTTTAATCATGCGAAAAGCCTTTACGCCGATGACTTGGCGCATGAATGTTTCTCCAAACATGCTCAATGCCTCGCGATTCTTTCCGGCGCACTGGATGACGCGGCAGCCGGTAAACTATTCGGGCGGATGCTTGAACTGGATGCCGGACTGGCCTCGCCCAGCATCTATTTCAGTCACTATCTTTTGGAAACCTATGCGCTTTGCGGGCGGACAGATCTGATACTGGAGGCATTTGCTCCGTGGCATGCGCTGGCGGAGAAAGGACTGTATACAACTCCTGAGTGTTTTGTCGACAAGCCGCGCTCCGATTGCCATGCCTGGGGGGCGCATCCGCTGTATCACATCTATGTATCGCTGCTTGGCATCCGTCCCGCCGGACTCGCCGGAGAACTGGTGATCCGTCCTGATTTGGGAACCTTGGAACGGCTTGCCGGTTCAATCCCGTTCCGTGGACAGACGATTTCAGTAGCCTGTGAAAAAGTTCATGGCAGACTGAAAGTTGAGGTGAAGCTTTCCCCTGGAATGAGCTCTGTGCTTTGTCATGGTTCCAGCGAACAGGTTTTAGCCGATGGCGGGGGAATTTTTGAGTTTTAAAAAGATTTTGTCTTTATAGTCTGTTTATGCTTGAGTTACAGCCACTCTGCCAGCCAGGCATAGGCGGCGTCTTGCGCAACTTTCGGGAAAGTATGCTGCTGGTGATGATTGAAAAATTTGAGTTTGGTTTCAGCCCCGTATAACTGGTATAAGGGTTTTACCTGTCGGATGTACAATTCATCGCTTAATTTGCCGTCGGCATTATCGCCGCCGATAAGCAGAAAAGGCTTAGGCGCAATCAATGCCAAAACTTCGTGATGAGACGAGGGGAACCCCGGTCTGCTGACGGCGGCCCCCAGATAATGTTCGGCGTCCCAGTTGGACATATCAATCCCGATACCCATTTCTGAACATACGGCGGCTTTGACGCGGGGATCGAATGCCGCCAGATAAAATGCTTCTTTGCCGCCTAATGAATGTCCGATAGCGCCGATAAGCTGGGGTTCAATGTATGGCAGGCTGCACAGCACGTCAACCGCGCACTGCGCGTCCCATAGCATTTTGCCCATGCCTGTCCATGCTGGGAAATCCTGTTTCAGTCTGGCGACCGCTTTCGCCCATATTTGTCCTTCACTGTTCCACAGAAAACAGCGCGGGCTGATGGTGACAAAACCGCGCTGTGCCAGTTGCAGTCCGATATCTAATTCAGGCGAGCCGGCGAGTCCGGCCGATTCTTCAATATTCTCATCACAAGTCTGATGCAGGCAGACTATGCCCGGATATTGTTTGTCAACTTCTGCCGGCCTGATTAAATATGCTTCCACCGTACAGCCCGGATAGACATCGTACTGGATCTTATCACGGACGCAGTCCCCGGTTTCCTCTGAAGAAATGGTTTTGAATCCGGTTACTTCGCGCTGCTTCGGGCCATGTCCGAGAATATTCTGCCAGGTTGCGGCAATGCGCTTTTTTTCCTGTTCCCATTCTTCGATTGTGCCGAAATCCCACATAGTCTGATCGCTTTCCATTTGTTGCAATATAAAATATTACTCTGTTCAAGTCAAATAGTCAAGCTCAAGGAAAAGATGTCGTCAAAAATTATTCGGTTCTTGAAAGTCTTATACATAATGATTTATTAATTCACTGAATATTTTATGCGGGATTGCCGGATGCGGCGCCTTTAATCTGTTGAAAAATGTGTAAAAATGTGTATTTTATGTTTATGTAATAATTTTTAAGTAATAAAATGTTTTAATTTTGTGTGTATTTACACATGGGTATGTAAAATAAGGAATGAGTTATGAGCAAGGCTATGAGATTTCGTCAGGTGCATTTGGATTTTCATACTTCGGGAGACATTCCCGGAATCGGCGGAAAATTTGATAAGCAGCATTGGCAGAAGACGTTGAAAGATGCGGCGGTCGATTCGATCACCTGTTTTTCGTTATGCCATCATGGCTGGAGCTATCACCCGACTAAGGTTGGAACGATGCATCCGCATTTGGATTTTGACCTGCTGCGGGCGCAGATTGACGCCTCGCATGAAATCGGGGTGAATGTGCCGGTTTATCTTACGGCCGGGATAAATAATGTCGCGTCCGCGCTCAATCCGGAATGGCGCGAAATTTCCTTTGAAGGCAAATATGCAGGCTGGACGACAAATCCGCTGACTGCCGGTTTTCATAAACTCTGTTTCAATACTCCATATCTGGATCATCTCTGCCGCCTGATTGAAGAAGCGGTTACGCTGTTTCCGGACGGCGACGGCATTTTTCTGGACATTATTTCACAGGGACCGTGCTGCTGTCCGGCCTGCATGAAAGGTATGCTTGCTGAAGGATACGATCCGTCCAAAGAAGCCGACCGGAATGCGTATTCTCATAAAGTGCTGGAGAAATATTATCAGCGCACGACCGAGGCGACAAAAAGCAAAGATCCGGCGATGCGGATTTTTCACAACAGCGGACACGTCGGGCCGGCCTGGCTGGGCCGGCTTAAATATTTCAGTCATCTGGAACTGGAATCGCTGCCGACCGGCGGCTGGGGTTATGATCATTTTCCGCAGACCGCGGCGTTCGCCAGAAAAACCGGCCTGGACTTTCTGGGCATGTCCGGCAAGTTCCATATCAGCTGGGGTGAATTCGGCGGATTCAAGCATCCGGACGCATTGCGCTATGAATGCGCGGCCATGCTGGCATTCGGCGCTAAATGCAGCATCGGCGATCAACTGCATCCCTGCGGCAAACTTGACGAAAGCACTTACGGCATCATCGGCAGCGCCTACCGCGAAGTCGCGCAGAAAGAACCCTGGTGCAATGACGCGGTTACCCTGACCGAAGTGGCGATTATCCCGCAGGAAGCATTCTTTATCTATGATGGACGCGCTCACGACAACAGCGGCGATATCGGGGCAGGGCGGATGCTGCTGGAAGCCCATATTCCGTTCGATGTTATTGCCCCTTCAATGGATTTCTCCGCTTATAAACTGCTGATTCTGCCGGATGATATTGCCATTGATGACGCGCTGAAAACTAAACTGGATAAGTTCCTGGCAGGCGGCGGTAAACTTTTCCTGTCCGGTTCCAGCGGTCTGAACCGGGACCTTAGCGCTTTCCTGTTTGATATCGGCGCGGATTATTCCGGGGAAAACGCGTTTGTGCCGAATTACATCAAACCGGCGGCGGATTTCGCTCCTGACTTCTGTACTTCTCCGTTTGTGATGTATGGCAAAAGCCTGAACATTAAAGTTCGCGGCGGCAAGTCGCTCGGTAAAGTTTATGAAACCTATTTCAACCGCAATTTCCGTCATTTCTGTTCGCACCGCCATACTCCGAATCTGCCCGATGCTTCGGAATATGACTGCGGCGTGATTAACGGCAATATTGCTTATATGCCGCATGCGGTATTTGCGCTGTATCGCAAAGTCGGCGCGGTGGTTTACCGCCAGTTTGTGATAGAGGCGCTGAAAGCATTGCTCGGCAAACCGGCGATTGAAACCAGTCTGCCGTCAATTGCCCGGATTGCATTGACTGAACAGACTGCTGCCAGACGTTATATTGTCCATCTGCTTTCCGGCAGCCCGGTGAAACGCGGCGGCGATTTTAATTTCCAGGAGGAAGGTGCGATTAGTATTAGCGGCGGAATCGAAGTGATTGAAGACCTGATTCCCCTGCACAATGTGGAATGCTCCGTGCAAACCGCGAATCCGGTCAAAAAGGCAACGCTGGAACCCCAGGGCATTGAGCTGCCGTTTGAAAACAAAAACGGTCGCTGCGCATTCAAAGTAAATGAATTCACCTGTCACCAGATGGTAGCCCTGCATTATTAAACTGAATCCGCAGATTGGACGTTAAAGAAAAACATTCAGGCTCATGGGAGTTAAACCCCATGAGCCTTCGTTCTTTTGACACTAAATGCCTCTATTGATTCCTGGTTTTTGCGGGGTAAATTATAAGTGTTTTAGGTAACTTTATGCCAGATGCGCATTATTTATGAAAAGAGTTTGTGTTTGAGATTTTATTATATTTAGTATTGATCATGATATACGGTTTTATGCATACATAAATAAAGGAAACTAATTGAAAAATAATATAATAAAGGCCGTGGTGATCGGGGCCGGGC
>CAIMFA010000759.1 GCA_903840185.1 uncultured Lentisphaeria bacterium
CGGTCTGCACTTTGCCGAAATATACTCCAGCCAGACCTTTTACTGAGTTCAAACATATGCCAAATAACACTTTGTATATATATGCTTCCAACTCTTTCGAAGCCTGGAATAAGTTCGGCCCGTCATTGAAACCGTCTCCCAATGATCAGATTGTCGGTTCAGACAGCACACTCGGCGGGCTGCTGCTGGTTTACCGGAAGAAATAAGCTCATAAAATCACTGTTTTTAAGATACCCTTGAAAAATGACTTTATTTCAGAAACTATTTTCAGAATATCGCCGTCGGTAAGCTCGTAATAGCACGGCAGCCGTAACAGGCGTTCCGACAGATTTTCCGTAACCGGCAGACGACTGACTTCCGGGCATAGAGATTTGCCCATGGGAGAACTGTGCAGCGGAACATAATGGAACACTGCCATGATGTCGTGTATCTTCAAGTGAGCGATCAAAGCCGCCCGGACTGACTGTGATTCGAGCAAAATATAGAACATATGTCCGTTATGAGTGCAATCGGCCGGAATAACCGGCAACCTCAGTATTCCCGCCTCTTCCAGCGGACGCAGAAGCTGATGATACTGCTGCCATATTTCATGCCGTTTCTGGGTGATTTTGCCGGCTTCTTCAAGTTGAGCATAGAGAAACGCCGCAGTCAGTTCCGACGCCAGATAACTGGAGCCGATATCCACCCATGTATATTTATCTACCTGTCCACGGAAGAATCTGGATCGGTCAGTGCCTTTTTCCCGGATGATTTCCGCACGTTCAATGAAACGGCGGTCATTGATCACCAGGGCTCCGCCTTCGCCGGAGATAAAATTCTTAGTTTCATGGAAACTGTAACAGCCGAGATTGCCGATTGTTCCCAGCGCCTGTCCTTTGTAACGTGAACATACGCCCTGGGCAGCGTCTTCGACCACCAGCAGATTGTATTTTGCGGCAAGTTCCATAATCCTGTCCATATCACAGGCGACTCCGGCATAATGCACAGGAGCGATCACTCTGGTACGGGGCGTGATAAGTCCTTCTATTTTACTTTCATCCATATTCATCGTGTCCGGCCTGATGTCGCAGAAAACCGGTTTCGCACCGCGCAGAACGAATGCATTGACCGTGGAGACAAAAGTATATGAAGGCACAATGATTTCGTCCCCGGGTTGTAAATCGCAAAGAATCGCCGCAATTTCCAATGCCGCAGTGCAGGAATGTACCAGCAGCACTTTATTGGCGGAAAAATGATGTTCCATCCATGTAGTGCATTTTTTTGTAAACGGGCCGTCGCCGGCAAGGTTGCCATCCTTTACCGCCTGTTCGATATAATGCAATTCTCTACCGGCAATAAACGGCTTATTGAATGGTATCTGCATATTCAAACATCCTCTCTGTTATCGGCTTTCCATTTGTGCCAGACGGCTTCCTGCCGGGTGATAATATAACCGTTTTTTGAATAAAGGTTACATGCGGGAATATTTTTCTGCTGAGTTACAACAGAGCTTAAGCTTTTGCCGTGTTCCAGACAAACTGCCCCGACGGCCTCCAGCAGACTGGAGCCTGTACCGCGTCCGCGAAACTCAGGCGCAACCGCCAGTAATTCGATTTTTCCGGCGGCTTCAGTCAGAGATATGATCACCATTCCTGCGATTTTTCCTGATTCCATGAATGCCAGCACCGCCGAATCGGTATTCAAAAACGCCTTGCGCAGCCATTCTGAATAAAGCGGGCGGAAATACGGGCGGAAACGCGGATCGGAATTGTAGCGCGAATCCACGCCGGCCGCCCAGGCCAGCCGTTCAAGTTCATCGGTTGATTCGCTTACTTTGACTATCTTAGAGGAAATTGAGCCGGATGTGATCTGCTTCTCGAAAGTAGTTTTGATATCATATTTGACAGCACCGGAACAGGCAATTGTTGTCTCCTGCTCCGGGCTCAGGTCCTGCGGCGCGAAAATATAAACCACGTCAGCGGAAGATTCCGCCAGCAACGCCCGGAACTGCTCTTCATTGAAGAATCTGTCGAGTACAATCTTTTCGACCGGAAACCCGAAAAACTTCGAATCCCAGTCCAGAACTTCTTTAATCATTGCTATTTACCTTGTCGGCAATAATGAACAGCGGCCGGTCTTTTACCCGGTCAAATATTTTCCCTACATAAATTCCAGTGATACCGAGAATAAAGATAATAATTCCGCCCAGCAGCCAGACGGAAAGCACAATACTGACAAACCCCATGACCTGAATCCTGCCGGAGAGATAGAGTATAAAATAATAAACCGACAATAAAAATGAGCTCAAGGAGATGAACAGGCCAAGATATACCACCAGCCGCAGCGGCTTATCTGAAAATGCAATCATGCTGTTAAATGCCAGTTTCATCAGTCTGGTTAACGAATAAGAGGACTTTCTGTTGCATTGACTGTGTTTAACCGGCAGATAATGCCGTTTAAATCCCACCCATTGCGCCATTGCGGGAAAATAACGGATATGGTCGCGCATCGACAGTATCGCAGTTATCACTTTATGATGATATATACCGAAATTAGCCACGGAGGCATCCTGACGCGTATCGGTCAGGAAGCTGAAGACACGATAGAACAGTCTTGAGGAAAAACGTTTCATCCATGAGTCCTGCCTCTCAATCCGCTGGGCCATGACCAGATCGTAACCGCCTTCCGCCGCCGCGTGATAAAGGTTGGGAATCTCCTCCGGAATATCCTGCAGGTCGCAGTCCATAACTACAATCCACTCGCCGCCGGCCTCATTCAAACCGGCGGTAATTGCATAATGCTGTCCGAAGTTGCGGGATAGATTTATGCCTTTGATCCGTTTATCCGAAGCGCAAAGCCTCTTTATTTCGTCCCATGAATTATCCGGGCTGGCATCGTTGACCAGAATCAGTTCAATATCGTTGAATAGCGGTTCCGCGGCGGCTTTGACCCGGTTGCACAGCTCTTCCAGGCAGGACATCCCGTAATAAACCGGAACTACGACTGATAAGGTATTTTCCCTGTATTTTCCCATAACCTGAGCTTCCCGCATTAGACAATTTATAAATCCCGTGAAAGATAATAGCCTTTTCGGCTGGATTGTCAACTATAAATCACTTATTTTTTGCTTCTATACGAAAACAATAAGTATGCGGAACCACCTCAGATTGTTCAAGCATAATTTAATGTCTGAATTTTTCCACAGTTCTAATAGCCATATCCGCCCACTCCCAGAGACGCTGAGGCTGTCCGCGCATTGTGCTCAGGTCTTTGGCGATGATTTCGACATGGCAGCCGCGGGTTTTCTCCAAAGAGTTTTCCAGCAGTTTTCGAGCAGCCTCCAGGTTCCAGTTGTCCTCCGCGAAAATTGCAGGATTGGGTTTTATGGAAATTACATAGTCCGTCCCTATCTGTTCGACCATCTTATCAACTTTGCACCACGGACTGCACGAAACCTTCCGCAGATTGGGAATGGTTTTGAGAATTGACATTTTATTGTGCAGCGGCTCACAGCAGCCGTAATAAGTCAAACCGAATTTTTTCAGCCAGCGCTTTTCGTATTGCAGCGCGAATTCCTCGTGCATTTCCGGGCTGACTTCGGAGAATATCTGCGCCGTTGCACACCCCCATTGATCAATCGGGCGGACATGGGAAGGGTTAAAGTCTTTCTGAGGCAGTTCGTCAGTATAGCCAAGTCCGCCTGAACCGACACAGGTGCTATTGGAAGCGACGCCCCAATTGCCGGAACCGGCGATCAATAAACCGAGACTTTCCCATTGATCGAGCCTTGCAAGATATGCGCTGACCAGACGGTCCATCGCCATATGCACCAGTTCCGGGCGCAACACCAGATCCAGCAGCGCCTCCTGCACTCCCCACCACATTACCAGCATGTCCCATGGCGCGAACCAGACAGTAGAAATGCCGCCTGGCTGCACGTTCAGAATATCACCGAAAATATCGCGGACTGTATCAAGATTTTCTGCAGTAGCTTCACGGTCATAAGTAATTACCGGGTCTTTGATTTTCGCGACATCGGCTTCACAGGTTATTTGCGGTTTGTAATCATGCGAATGAACATCGCCTGTTCCTTTGATAGTATCTTCTGCGACGGACATACCGAACCCTGAATCTGTTGTAACCGGATCTACTAAAAATGTTTTTTCGACGATCATATCCGCGGGCAGATGATTCCACATGTAATGCTGCATCCGCATCTTGTTTTCAAGCTGCTTGCACAGTTTGTTTTCGCA
>CAIMFA010000760.1 GCA_903840185.1 uncultured Lentisphaeria bacterium
GAATTAATGGTTCCACGCGACCCCAAAACGCATCAGAAACTTCCCATGATTTGATCTTTGCCATTATGTACTTCCTTTTAGAAGAATAAAATGACACAAATTTTTAATATTTCAACTTTTATTTACGGATAAGCACTAAGTAAAGCGGGCATCAGCATTGATCCCGCAAGCGGTTCTATTTATTTTATTCAAGGTCGCGAAATCAGGAAAGTAACTATTGACGGGACCGAAGTCACGCTGGCGCAATATCCTGATGGTCAGATGACTGCGTTCACCCATGTGTCAGAGGATGGCACATTATTGTGTGTCCCGACGACTGATGCCCGTGCGCTGGACGGTGATCTGCAGTTGCGCGGCCAGCCCGGTTACAATATTGACGAACGGATCCGGACAGAGCGGCTTTCTTCATATCTGCGGGTGTTTGACACCAGGTCCGGCGAGGAAGTGATTTGCGAACGCGTGGAACAGAGCTGGATAACCCATGTGCAGTTTGCTCCCGGCAGCAGAAACCTCATTCTTTACAATCACGAGTGGCCGTCAGACTGCGGGATACGCCGCATGTGGCTGTTCAATGGAGAAAAACACATCCGGTTGCGGACAGAGAATAACGTCCGCTCCCGGCAGGACTGGACCTGCCATGAAATGTGGGAGCGCGATGGCAGCGCAATTATTTATCACGGTGGCTACCACAATGGACAGGCATATATAGGGCGCGTCCTGCCGGACGGTACCGGTACTGTCGAAATTACTTTACCGCAAAATTATAAACGGTATGGTCATTTCAACGTCGGCACCCCTGGCGTTTTAGTTTCTGATGGTTATTATGAAGAAGACGGTGACAGGCCGACAAGCGGCGGCGACTGGATTTCCCGTATTGACATGGACTGGAATCATGGCAAAGCCGGCTGGCTTCCGCTCTGCAGGCATTCATCAAGCTGGGCTTCCCAGGATGCTCATCCGCATCCCATCATTGATCATACCATGACGTATGCATATTTTACTTCTGATGTCTCTGGTAAACGGGCAATATACAGAATAAGAATTTCAAAATAGTGTGTAAATCGCCATAAATGGATTTTAAATATGACTGCAGAAACTGATTTCTCTGAATATCCTGAACTCCTTTCCGCCATGACCGTGCACTTGCGGGCTGGCATCGGAAAAGACGGCTGGAACTCGACCCTGGCGCAATGGGGCGACAGTGACAAACCTTCCGGATCATTCTGTATTTATACGCGTCCGGCGGTTGATGACGAGTGGGATTCTCTGCGCCAGAATTACCAGTCATTTCCGGATGCGTCCGGGCGCTGTGACGTGCTGGAGGTTAAAATCGGGCTGCACAACCACAATCAGAAATGGACGAGCATGCGTCTCGGCGTACCCGCAGCCAGAATCGGCAAAAACCGGACATTTGATATCATTCTTCAGTTCAGCGGTTCATCGCTAAAACTTTATGTGGACGGAGTTCTGGTGGATGAAGACTGGCCGGCCGGCAGAATCCCTTGCGGTTCTCTGCTCAGCGCCGCAGACAAAAAGCTTGAATTTACAGTGAAGAGCTGCGAAATTCTACCGCGCGCCTTAAGTGACGCGGAAATAGTCGAGCGGTGCGGCGGCGCGGCACATGTGAAAAAACGGACGCTGGAAATCCTGGGAGCTGAACGCGAATATGTACAATACTGGACGCCGCGCGGCCATAATCAATGGGTCGGTGACGTGATGTTCGGCAATACCTGGTCATTCGACAGTGAACGGCTGCATCTCTTTTATTTAATTGACCGGCGGCATCATTGCAGCAAGTTTGGTCAGGGTGGACATAGTATAGCTCATATGTCAAGCAGTGATCTGGTGCATTGGGAACAGCATCCAGTCGCGGTTGAACTTGATGAATGGAATTCTCTCGGCACCGGCCGTCCTGTGATTCATGACGGCAGGCTTGATCTTGTTTACGGCATGCATACCTCACGCATTTTTCCTGAAGAGCAGATTATCACGCTGAAAGCGGATGAAAATGAAAAATACAAGGCCCGTCCATTTTCCTCCGCCGGCATTTTTCCCTCCGGGGTTGAGGATGAGTGGAAATATCCGATGGGATCGACTTTCGCCGAAAGCACGGACGGTATCAACTTCAGAAAGTCAAACCTGCTGATTCACGAATGTCAGAATCCAAATGTTGTAAGGGCAAAAAACGGCCGCGGATATCTGATGCTGGCGGGATATGGCTGCCGCGAAGGTCTGTGGCAATCTGATGATCTCATCAGTTGGAAACTCAAGGAATATGATTTAATTCCCTGCGGGAAACTCTCTCCGGAGGCTAATACCGACGAGTGTCAATGCATGTTTGAATGGAATGGCTGGCATTATATTCTTGCCGGACGTACCGGTTTCTGGGTATCGCGCAATCAGACCGGGCCTTACTGGGAGGGCGTTGATGGAAAGAATACCGGCGTCACAAAACCGCGCTGGAATTTGAACGAAGGCCTCTGGGTACCGATGGTTGCAGAGTTTAAGAATAACCGGCGCATTCTTGCCGGATTCCTGACCGGACCAGACTTCGGCTGGGCAGGACATCTGGTATTGCGCGAACTTATCCAATTTCCGGATGGCACCCTGGGACTGAAATGGCCGGAGGAAATGAGGCATCTGGTACGTGTAAAGATAATTCCTGAAATCCGTGCCGGTAGCAAGGCAGTTCGCGGAAATTCTACGGCTGTCAATGCCAGTGCGGACAACTGGGCGGTGCTGGAAGGACTGCCGCGAAGCTTCCACTTGTCGATGCGCATAACGCCGGAAGCGGATACTTCCCATATTGCAGTCGCCGGTCTCGGAGAAAATGGCGATGGCTGCATCCTGTCGTTTCTGGTTAATCGCGGACGCGTTCAGTGGGGAACCGCAAAAGGCGATGACCTGCCGCAGCCGGTTCCGACGCTGGAGGAAATTGTCAGCGACGGGCGCGGAATTTGGGAAAAAGATATCAGTTCCCACATCCACTTCAATGGAGGTGATTTTGTCATCTCTGAAGTTGAAGGACTGGAAAAGCCATTTGACCTGGAGATGGTATTCTTCTACGATCCAAAGAGCCGGAGCACCATTATCGACGCCTGCATCGCCGGTCACCGGACGATGATCACGCGCCGGAAAAAGCTGATATTGAATAAACTGCGATTTATGGCAGACGGGCCCGCGAAGTTCGATAATATTTCAATTGGCGAAATGTGACGCCGGGAATTGGTTCAGGACAATTTCATAGTCCGGCTGGCGCAGAAAAAACAAGAATGAGTAAAGAAAAATTGATTCTATACGCCGCCGATGTTAGATTATTATTTACACGTCATTAGTGGTCTGATTTTAGTTTTTTGACTCCATCCGGAAGCGCTGCGGCGTAGTTTTCAGTGCTTTTTTGAATAGCTCGTGCAGCCGCTGGGCTTCGCCGAACCCGGCTTGAACGGCAACACTTTCGATTTTCAGATCGGTTTCACGCAGTAACCGGCATGCCGTTTCAATCCGCATATCCTGCAATAACTGGCGCGGCGAAGTCCCGATCTTCCGGTTCATCAGATTGCGCAGCCCGGAACCTGAACTGCATACCGCTCTGGCGATATCAGCCACCGAGATATCGGTGGTATGTCTTTTTCTGATGAATTCCACCGCTTTCGCCACAACCGGATTTCCAGTCGCCAGAATATCGGTACTTTTGCGGACGACCGGCATTGGCACCGGCGGCACTAATACCGGTTCAACTGGAAAAGGCTCCCCTGCCATCAGCCGGTCAAGCAGCGCTGCGCCTTCGTATCCGATCTGCCGGGGACGGCTGTCGATACTCGATATTGGTATGCTGGTACTATTGCAGATCAGTGTTTCGTTATCCACCCCTAGAATCGCTATATCATCAGGAATGCGGAATCCGCCCATTAAAGCCGCTTCGAGCAGTTCACGCGCCCAGGAATCATTTTCGCAGAAAACCGCGCATGGCAGCGGCAGTTTTTTTAATTCGGTCGTGAGCCAGTCGCTAAGATCATCCCACGGAAGATTGTGTATATTCTCAGGCAGAATGATGATTTGCGCAGGACGATTGTTCCGCGCTAATTCGGCGGAAAAAGCTGTATAACGGCGATTAAGACCATCGCCGTACCAGCAGCAATTGACTTCTCCAAGCGTCAGGAAATACCGGGCGGCGATCCGGCCGATCTCATCATTATCCTGAGAGATCGCGGCGTAGGGAAAATCGCACCGCGGCCCCCATGGCAGATTGAAAGATACAATCGGGATATCGGCATGAGCCTGAAGAAATTCCATCAGCTGTGGAGATGGAGTGAGATGAGTAAGAATGCCGTCACCGGACCAGCGGCGCGGCAGCTCAAAACGGGTGGAGATGATTCCCAGATGCCAGTCATGCTCCCTGGCATAATCAGTTACTCCGTGCAGCAAATTATACATTGATGAAATGTAAAACTCGAAAATCGGCAGGACGTTTTTCATGCTGTATTCCTTCGTTTACTGCAATATAATCAAATATTTGTTGATTTCAATATACTGTTAAGCGATTTCATGATTGTCAATAGTTTTTGTATCATGTATAATATGCTCATAACATTATAATTTATATAAATTGAGGATTAAGCATGAAAAAAAATAATTTCACACTCATAGAACTCCTGGTTGTGATCGCGATCATCGCAATTTTGGCCTCAATGCTGCTCCCGGCGCTGAACAAAGCGCGCGACACCGCCCGCCAGACCTCATGTATGAATCTGCTTAAACAGATGGGGACTGCCGCGATCATGTATGCGGGGGAAAGCAGAGAATACTGGGTTCCAATGAAAAACGCCGGAAAGCCTTGGCAAAGCAACCGGACTTTTCTCAAACTCCTGAATATTAAGTATGTAGATGATTATTACTGGCCGTCCAGCAGGCTTTGTCCCAAAGCGATGGCAGCCCAGAACGATACCTCCATGTCGACATGGGGAGATTCCACCTATCGTCCGGTCAAAGGCAGCTATGCCATGAGCCGCGGCAGTCTGGACATCAGCGGTGCGACCCCGTCCTGCGGCTATGCCATGTCTCAGATCAGGAAACCAAGCATTAAACTGGCATGGACTGACGCCTGTGACTGGGCAGTCGAGCAATACAGCAGCGATCCATTGCACTATTGGACCAATGGAGAAGTCCTTACATCCGGCTGGGTTGCCTATCGTCATGGTAACCTGAAAACTGCCAACGTAGTTTTCTTTGACGGTCATGCCGCTAATCTAAAATATGATAAAATGGGCATGTCATATATCGGGGGCTGGACCGTTGCCGGTAAAATGATGTGGGACCCTGTTCAATAAATACTTCGCAACTGACAACCGGAATATGGCATCGGCATAAGCATCTTACTGCAGCCGCTCCTGTAATTTTACCCAGCCTGGAAAGGATATCGGAATGAACCAGTTTATTGCAGTGTTATCGGTATTTTGGAGTTGCTGGTACTGCCTGGCTATCACAGTGCAAGCGGGCGAAGGAACTGCCGGAGCATATCCGGTCGATCTTTCCGGCGCGGCCAACATGGGGTTCTCCGATCCAGTCGCCGGCGACGGCAGAGGCGGCTGGTCGGATCAAGGGCCGGATAACGATTTTCATGACTTCAACTTCCGTCAGAAAACATTCTGCGGCATTCCGTTTTCAGTCATCACTCCGGAGAATAATAGCGGAAAATCGGTGATTACGTTCCGCTGTCCGCAGCTTAATAACGGTTCCGGACGCGTGGCATTGCCGGTAAAACCGCCGGTAAAAGGCAAATACCTGTATCTGCTCCACACTGTCTGCTGGGCTCCGCCTGCCGGAATAAGTATTGGGGAGATTACCGTTACGTTTACTGACAGTACCTCCCGCAAGTATCCGGTTGTCTGCGGCGTCGAACTGCGCGACTGGTGGAATCCTCACCCGGCGGATAACGGATTGATCGGTTTTGAAAGCGAAAATCGAGGAGTCTACCTGTCCTGCTTTCCGCTGCCGGATAAGGAGGTCAAGGAAATTATTCTTACTCCGGCCGGGGAGGGAATGTGGATCGTGGCAGGTGCGACTATTACTGATAAAGATGTTTTAAAATCCGTCGTCAATCCTGTGACTGTCTCCAATAATGCATCGTCTCATGCTTTGATCATGGTTGACGGCTCTACAGCAGGCATCGCCATCACTCCGTTGAAAGCATCGCCTGGCGTTCGTGCCGCAAACTCCACTTTTGGCGATCCGGCCAGATACCAGTACTCTGCGGTTTTCGAATTGCCGGCCTCGTCCGGAGAATGGTCGCAGTTCAATTTCAGTTTCAAAGCTGACCGTGACGGTCAGGTGGCGGTAAATCTGGCCGGACCATATATTCCAGTTGCAGCGGGCAACAAACGCGTTGATATTCTGTGGGACGATCTCTCCATACAGGGCAGCATGCTCCGCAACGGCGATTTCGAAACTGCCAGCGCTAACGCGCCTGCCGGCTGGGACATTCAGACGTCCAGCCGGTACAAAGAACTGCAGGCCCGTTATTTTCCCGCCAGCGGGCAGCGCGGCCGCAACCGCAGCGCCACCCTGATGACATGGTATGAAGGCGCGGCCACCCAGTATATTCCAGTAAAAAAAGATGTTCCTGTCGTTATCGGCGGTTTCTGCCGTCTGGCTGATGCAAATCAGGCTCAGGCGGCTATACAGCCGCGGCTGGTACTCAATGCTGATTCCGAATGGCGTCCGGCAGATATGAACGACCTCATCGTCAAGCCCGGCAGCGCACTGGATATGGATTTTCTTATGCCAGTAGAACCGGCAGGGGCCCGCGGCCGTATCGTCATCAACCGCAATGGCAATTTTGCCTTTGCCGGCCAGCCCGATACTGCGATATTTTTCTCCGGCTGTTCCTTTGGCGATGTCGAACTAAGCCAGCTCAAGACCAAAGCGGATGTCAGCAGATTCGCTGAACAACTGCGCCGGCAGGGCTATAATCTCGCCAGACTCCATTTTCTGGATCACTACCTGATGGCCGGTTCCAAAGCCGATTTTGATTTCAATCCCGAACGCCTTGATCTGGTTGATTACCTGATCGCCTGCCTGAAAGAACGCGGGATCTATTTATATTTTGACGACATGACTTCATGGAACGGCTTTAAGCGCGGCAGCGGCTGGAGTTTGAAAGGGGTGAACCTGAAAAATGATATTATGACTTCCGCTGAAGCCCGTCAGCACTGGCTGACCGGCGTTACCCGCCTGCTTACCCGGGTTAATCCTTATACCGGACTCCGGCTGATTGACGACCCCGCCGTGGCGGTCATGCTCTTCTACAACGAACTGGAATTCTACTCATTCAGCCCGGGGCTGCCGCCCGCCATGCTGAAACCCTGGCGCGAATGGCTCAAGCGCCGGTATCATAACGATCCGGCCGGCCTTGCCGCCGCCTGGAACGATCCGGCCAGATTCCGCCCGGAAATGAAATTCGACGAAATACCTCTTTTCCCCAAGGGCGATCAATGGGGTACCGGCGGAACTTACCATACCGATATCGGTCTATTTATGATTGATCAGGAAAAGGAGATGACAGACTGGTTTGAGCAGTCCGTCCGCAAGCTTGGCTACACTGGATTGATCAGTCTGTGGGACATGGGCAAACTATATCGCAGCAATGTTGTCCGCGCCGGATTGCCGGTAATCTCCATGCATAACTATTTCGCTCATCCCACCCAGTGGCTGAGCCCCGGTTCAACCGTAAATCAGGACAGTTCGATCGTCAACACCGCCCATTATCTCAGGCTTATGACCACTACTCGGTTCATAGACCGCCCGTTCATGATTGCCGAATACGGCCATGTCTTTTGGAACAGCCATCGCTACGAGGAAGGACTTATTTTTGGAAGCTACTCCGCCTTGCAGGGATTTCAGGGCATTATGGTTCATTCATCGCCAGTGTGTTTAAAGGCCCGCAACCCGGTCAAACCGTTTGATGCCGGCAGCGATCCGGTCGAGCGCGCCAACCAGGTCATGAGCATGTTCCTTTTCGCGCGCCGGGATGTCAAAACTTCGCCGAATTACATCGAATTGAATCTAGACCGCCAGTTTCTGCTTGACAAAGGCAATTTGAACCGTGGAGCTAATGATGACAGCAGGCTCGCCCTGCTATCCCGCTTCGGCGTCTGGTGCGGAGGTGAAAATCAGCCGGTCATGAGTGTCAAACCAAGTCCCGTAACCATTCTTTCCCCAACCGGTTCAGCCATGGTGGCAACCACCGCCAATACCATGGACGTTCTCGAAACCGCCAATGGCGGGCTGGGATTAAACCGGATCGCTGCCAGTCTGAAACAGCGCGGACTGATTTCCAGGGACAACCTCACCGACCCGGCTCAGGGAATGTTTCAAAGCGATACCGGCGAACTGCTCATGAATACAAAGCGCCACACCTTTACTGTAATTACGCCGCGATTCGAAGGTATTGCGACCGATAAGAACGATACCGGAAAACTCGATGTCATTACTGCCGTGCAGTCCAGCATTCCTTCTTCGACGGCGCTCATTTCTCTTGACGGCCTTCCTCTGGCCTCCAGCCGCCGTATGCTGCTGGTCTACAATACTGATGCTCTGAATAGCGGCATGGAGCTTTCATCCGACCATTCCGTACTCTATGATATTGGCAAAGGCCCGACCTTGATCCGCGTCGGCACTCTCCGGATTGAGCTGAAAAATACTCAAGCCGGCCGCTTTGAAATCTGGGCTCTGGGCTTCGACGGCTCCCGCCGGGAGAAAATGCTCCCAGTTTCCTCCGCCAATGGCAGAATGCAATTGATGATTGATACCGGTAAATTAACCGGCGGCCCCACGCCGTTCTTTGAACTGGTCGCCGTTCACTGAGATGCTTCCATCCCGGATTTATTAATATGATTTGCTTCAGCCTGCAGCCGGTGTTAGTATCTTTGTTTTAGACTTCTATGTTTTAAACGTTTTTAAAATTGACACCATGAACTGACTGTTTATCAGGTAGTTGCGTTAATAAACGCCCTCCATTTTTTAATTCAGTTCCAATGTCTTCTGAATTTCCGGTTCCCATTCTGGCTCCTGGCTGTTCCCCTTGGATATTGGATATTCCGTGTTGGTTATTGGATATTCTCCTCCCGGCTGTTCATTCTGACTCCTGAATTTTGACTCCTGACTTCCTGTCTTTTGGGTTGCGGGTAAAGCCCGCCTTAAATTATTATTTACAAATCGTTGAGTGCCCTGATTTTAGTTTTCTGACTCCATCCGGAAGCGCTGCGGCGTAGTTATCAGTGCTTTTTTGAAGAGTTTATGGAGTATCTGAGCTTCATCAAACCCGGCCTGGACGGCAACACCACACCTCATTTTGGACAATTTGGACAGCCCTGTGCAGAATTATTTCAACCACTTCCCGCACGGAGACACGGAGGTGCAAAGGTTTTTTTCTAGTCACCAGTCACCATTTACATTCTTTCCATTCTGGAACGCCGACTCCGACACTTTAGAGAGCCGTTGAGCATAACTGTTAAACATTTTGGACATTCTGGACACTGTTTCTGCATTCTGTCCTCATAACTTGTCTCGCTTGTCCACTCCCGCGCAGCGGGCTTTCCCCATTTTGGACACCGGTTACCCTCATTTTGGACATATGTATATATGGTTTTCAAAGAACTTCACGGTGGTCTTAAAACACCGTCTCGCACGGGGCTCTACAACAAAACCGTAAGACGTAATACATAACACTTAGCACGTCTCCCAGTCACCAGTCACATTCTGGACATCTGATAACCTTCCCGCATTCGCGGGAGACATCGCTAGAGGTGTCATCAAAGTAGGGCGGTTTTGCCAAAACCGCCTCATGAGCCAGTTTCGGCGAAACTGGCCTACTTAAAACTCCGCCAGCGACCTCCACGCCGACACTTTGGTGAGTCATTGAGCACAAACATTTTAAACCATGTCTCGC
>CAIMFA010000761.1 GCA_903840185.1 uncultured Lentisphaeria bacterium
CATCTATGCTATATCTCATCCACCAGCGATTCAGCAGGCTATGCGACTATCACGCTGACCTTTGACGCCGGCACAGATTCGGATATCGCCCAGGTGCAGACGCAGAATAAACTGCAACTGGCCATGCCGCTGCTGCCGCAGGTTGTTCAGCGGCAGGGAATAAGAGTAACCAAGTCAACCAGAAACTTCCTGATGGTGGTAGGATTTATCTCGGAAGACTCAAGCATGGACCGCGACGATCTGACCAATTATGTGGTGGCCAACATTCAGGACCCGCTAAGCCGGGTTCCCGGAGTTGGCGAAGTAACGACATTCGGATCTCAATATGCAATGCGGATCTGGTTGAATCCGGACAAACTCTACAATTTTCAGCTGACCCCGGATGACGTGTCACAGGCGATTCAAGCCCACAATGTGCAAGTCTCCGCCGGGCAGATCGGCGGAACTCCGTCTGCAAAGGGGCAGCAGTTGAATGCCACTATCAATATTCAAGGCCTGCTCCAGACCCCGCAACAGTTCGGTCTGATTGTCCTGCGGGCCAACAGCGACGGTTCCAGGGTGCTGCTCAAAGACGTGGCTAAAATTGAACTGGGAAGCGAAAACTATGATATGGTGGGTACCTACAACAGCAAACCGGCGGCCGGCATGGCGATCAAACTGGCCACCGGCGCCAACGCGCTTTCCACTGCCGATGCAGTCAGAGCCAAACTGAATGAATTGTCAAAATTCTACCCTAAAGGGATGAAAATGGTGTACCCTTACGACACCACGCCGTTTGTAAAAATATCCATCGAGGAAGTAATCAAAACACTGGTGGAGGCAATTCTGCTGGTCTTTCTCGTCATGTTCCTGTTTCTGCAGAACTTCAGAGCAACTCTCATTCCAACCATCGCGGTGCCGATCGTGCTGCTGGGTACTTTTGCGGTGCTGAAAGCATTCGGATACTCAATCAATACTCTGACGATGTTCGCCATGGTGCTGGCTATCGGCCTGCTGGTTGACGACGCGATCGTAGTAGTGGAAAACGTGGAACGGGTGATGAGCGAAGAAGGACTTTCCCCCAAGGAAGCCACCAGAAAATCAATGGGGCAGATAGCCGGGGCGCTGGTGGGCATTGCGCTGGTGCTGTCAGCCGTATTTGTGCCGATGGCCTTTTTCGGCGGTTCCACCGGGGTTATCTACCGGCAGTTTTCCATCACCATTATATCCTGCATGGCCTTTTCGGTGCTGGTCGCCCTGATAATCACCCCGGCACTTTGCGCCACAATGCTTAAACCTGTCCAGAAGGGTCATCAGGCCTCCGAACACGTTATTTTCATATTCCGTCCCTTCTTCTTCTGGTTCAATAGAATTTTCAATGGCGGACGCGACCGCTATCAATCAATTGTCGGATGCATGTTGAACTCCAGCATACGTTATTTACTGCTTTATCTGATTGTCGTAGGATTGATCGGATTCCTTTTCATCCGTCTGCCGACAGCCTACCTGCCGGATGAGGATCAGGGCATCATGTTTGTGCAAATCATGCTGCCTGCCGGAGCAACTCAGGAACAGACGCTTAAAGTGATTGACCAGGTGCGGAATCACTTGCTCGTGGATCAAAAGGATGCGGTGGATTCCGTCTTCGCCGTGGCCGGGTTCAGTTTCGCAGGCAGGGGACAGAATGCAGCCATCGCCTTTGCTAAATTGAAAGACTGGAAACTGCGCAACCGGCCCGACCTCCGCGTCGGAGCAGTGGCAGGCAGAGCAATGGGGGCATTTTCACAAATCCGCAACGCAATGGTTTTCGCCTTTCCGCCTCCGGCGGCAATTGAGTTAGGCAATGCCAACGGGTTTGACTTCAAATTGCAGGACCGCGGCGGAGTAGGACACGAAAAATTGCTGGAAGCAAGAAATCAGCTTCTCGGCATGGCCGCCCAAAATCCCAATCTGATGATGGTGCGTCCCAACGGCATGGAGGACACTCCGGAATTCAAAGTGGATATCGACTGGGAACGGGTCGGCGCGCTCAAACTTTCCGTAAACGACATTCATAACGTTTTCTCGACTGCCTGGGGTGGCGTATACACCAATGACTTCATTGACAAAGGGCGAATCAAGAAAGTTTATCTTCAAGCGGATGCAGCCTACAGGATGCAGCCGGGAGACCTGGATAAATGGTATGTACGCAACAGTATCGGCACCATGGTGCCGTTCTCCTCGTTCGCCAAGGGACGCTGGACCTACGGATCACCGCGACTGGAACGCTACAACGGTTTCCCATCGGTTGAAATCATGGGCATGGCGACGCCGGGAAAAAGCTCCGGCGACGCAATGGCGGCAATGGAGAATATTGCAGATAAGCTTCCTCCCGGCATCGGTTATGAGTGGACAGGCCTTTCCTATCAGGAAAGAATGTCCGGTTCTCAGGCGCCGATGTTGTATGCCATTTCGATTCTGGTGGTATTTCTGTGTCTCGCCGCGCTTTACGAAAGCTGGTCAATCCCGTTCTCAGTAATGCTGGTGCTGCCGCTTGGACTCATCGGCGCACTGCTGGCAACCACATTCCGGGGACTTTCCAACGACGTCTATTTCCAGATCGGCTTACTTACAATTATAGGACTATCCGCAAAAAATGCCATCCTGATTGTGGAGTTTGCCAAAGCCCGCCTGGAACATGGAATCGGACTGATTAACGCAACACT
Source organism: uncultured Lentisphaeria bacterium (assembly GCA_903840185.1). Lineage (GTDB taxonomy): Bacteria > Verrucomicrobiota > Lentisphaeria > Victivallales > Victivallaceae > CAIPAT01. The sequence goes on from CAIMFA010000761.1 coordinate 2,685, forward strand.
GGAAGCTTCGCGGATACGTCTCCGTCCGATTTTAATGACCTCTTTCGCGTTTATTCTCGGGGTGCTGCCGCTGGCGATCAGCACCGGCGCAGGTTCAGGGGCGCAGAATTCCATCGGAACCGGGGTCATGGGAGGGATGATTACCGCTACAGTGCTCGCGGTATTTTATATTCCGTTATTTTTTGTAGTCGTGCTGCGCATATTCAAGCCGAAGAAGCCGGAGACATCAGCGGAAAGCAAAATCTCCAATCAGTCATAAGGCGGGCTTTGTCCGCAACCCAAAAGACAGGAATTCAGGAGTCAGGAGTCAGAATAAAGCGGTATTACGGCATTACAGCTTAACGGTATTACAGTCAAACCGTAAAACCGTGAAACCGGAAAGCATGGATATCTCTGTGTCTGTGGTTATAGAGTGTCCAAAATGAGGCATAGTGGTGTCCAAAATGGGGGATGGACAATTGAAAAGTGAAAAGTGAAAAACACAAAACGTTATGCTCAACTGGTATCCAAAGTGTCGGAGTGAAAGGGGAAGTTCTAAAGTTCTAAATTGCGGGAGTGCTAAAGTTTGGAAAAGCAGGAAAACAAAAACATTCTGCTCAAAGGCTATCCGAAGGCTCGGAATACCTCTCGCAGAGGCAGGCAAAAACATTCTGCACAGGCATGTCCAAGATGTCCAAAATGTTGTTTGAAAATTTAAAGTGTTATGTTCAACGGGGCTCCAAAGTCTCCGAAATGCTGAAAAATGGAAAGCATTGTTGTCCACAAACACTCAAATGGGCACAAAATGAAAACCAGCCGTCAGTGGATAACTGCGCCGGGCGAAGTTATCCGCTGACGGCTATGTCTTTCTTCATTACCTTCAAGTCCTTCATGGTAAAAAAGATTTCTCTGTGTCTTTGTGCCTCTGCGGTTAATGCCTGTCAAAAATGAGGGAGACAGGTGTCCAAAATGGGGGGAAGCCCGCTTCACGGGAGTGGAAAGCGAGAAAAGCGAGAAAAGTTGAAAGTGAAAGTGAGAGAATTTATAAAAGCAGTGTGTAGAGTGGTTTCCAACATGAGCTTGCAGGGTGTCCAAAATGTGTGGAAAGCTGGAAAGGTAGATACGGGACGCGCCTCCCGATCTGTCCCAGTCCTCTCAGACTTCCCAGACATCCCGGATTCTGAAAACGTGTTGTGCTGTGCAGGTGTCCAGAATGTCAAAAATGGGGATGGACAATGAAAAATTGAAAGTTGAAAATGAAAAACACAAAACGTTATGCTCAACGACTCTCCAAAGTGTCGGAGTGGCTGTTAAAAACAAAGAAAAGGATTTCTCTGTGCCTTGCTAACTATCGGGTTAGTCCCGCGACTGCGGGATGTCTCCGTGCGAGACATGGTTTCAATGGTTCTGCACAGCAGTGTCCAGAATGTCAGGGCTGGCCGACTGGTTATGGCAAACCTTATGGGCTGTTACATTTATTGACGGATAAAATCGGGGTATTTTCGCTATTGCGGATTGCTAAAAATGGAATTCCGGGTTAAATTAAGTCTTTGTTTTTTGGAATTAACACAATAAAAACGCATTTTTGCTTGGATTGGATATGGCTGAATTAAAATCAATTAGAAACTTTTCCATTATTGCCCATATAGATCATGGGAAGTCAACGCTGGCGGACCGTCTGCTGGAAATCACCAACACGATCAGCAAGCGCGACTTGCA
>CAIMFA010000762.1 GCA_903840185.1 uncultured Lentisphaeria bacterium
CAGCCTGTTTTTACTGGTACGCTTACCGGACAGGTTTTATACTATTCGCGGCCAAAATCAATACGGGCCATCCTTTGTCTCCTATCCCAGTAACTTAAAATCGCATGTGCCGGTTTTGTGCCAAAATCGCTAAATCTCAGAGCGTTGTTTTTCCGCATGTCCTGAGACTGATAAAAAGCCTGTAGAAAACATTGATTTCTGTACTCCCTGGGTAATGCTGTTGATAAGGCTTTTTTCCGCCTTGTAGAGAAATAAAAAGCAACCCAAGCCGGGAGTTTTTAGGTACATTTTACTGTTTGAAGTATTTTGAGCAGAATACAGATTTAAAAATAATTCACTGTCCGGAACCGTTGCCTGGCTAGGACAATATATTTCTATTCTTTAATCAAACATGGCAATTTATGTTTATTGACCTTGGCCCCGCATTCAGGACAGACAGCAGGCCGTTCGCGCTTCGTTTTAACTATAATGTCTGACGGAGTAACTCCCGGAGCATACCATACAGTGCTGCTGAATATCCGGTATGTTTTCTGCCAGTTACACTTTTTACATTCAAAACGATACGTTGCATTTGTATCTTTTCGGAAAAGATTAAATGGAAATGGCAGGCGACGCCCCCATATATTGTGCATGATGTTGAACTCCTCGCTAGTTGTTTTCAGCTTCCTTATAAGCGGTTACGATGCCGTTGACAATTACATAGTTTCCAATTAGAATGGATGCCGCTACGAATACGATCCCAACAATCATCAATGCTTTCATTTTACAATTCTCCTTTACTTTTTCTACTCGTTAATGACAAAAAGAAGAAGATCATGTGACCATCCTCTTTTCATCACCTGCAAAACTTCTACGACTTAAACGCGTAGATAACAGCGGCCACGCCAGCGGCGGCGATGCCGGCACCAGCGGACAGGACACCATATCCAACATAGTTATTGAATCGGATTTCACTTTCTTCGCGTTCAACAATACGCTGCTCTTTTGCCGCAATTTTAGCTTTCAACTCATCCGCCTCCGCCTGGGCTTGCACCGCTTTTGATTCAGCTTCGGCGAGCGCCTGCTTCTGGGCATTAAGTTCAGATTCTGCGGTCGGGGGAACGTTTGTTTTGTTGGTATCTTCAGCCATGACAATCCTCCTTGCGATATTCTCGCAATGTTTGTTGTTTGACAGAACTAAAACCTTTTTAATCCTGCTTATTCACTTCATCATATATGCCTGTAAATTTATGGTCTACGTCATTGCGTTATTGCTCACCGGTTAAAAGTTGCATTGCATCTGCCGCATCTGTACTGGGCAATCACATTTTTGTCGATATATCTGCCGACATAGTTTCCGATAGCGGCTCCGGTAAAGAATCCAGCGAATGCACCTGCCAAACCGCCGACTGCTATTCCTGCGACAGTTCCGACGCCCGGAACAATGGAGCCGATCCTGGCTCCAATGACTGCACCGGCGCAGACACCGGACCCTCTGCCGAAGTATCCCGCAATGCTGCCTACGCCGCCGCCAACGGCAGTACCGATTTTCTGGATAGTCGATATCAGGAACAATTTATCACTGCGCCCACATTTCGGACATACAATCTCATCCATTTTTTTCACCTCCAATTAAAGTAAGGAATAGCGAAGCGGGGGGAGATGCTTAACTATAACTCCCCCCGCTAAGGTTCCTTGTTGCTTTGTATCATCCGAACATAGCCTCTGCGATGTTCACCTGTTCCGGATCGTCGATCCGGTCCAGTTTCGTGTGCTTCCATTCGTTTCGTTCGCGGAGGCAGCGGATGTCGCGCTGCCAGACGGATTCGCTACTGGAATCTACGAGAATGGAATCACCCATGAACTGCCGGATGGCTTGAGCAATTTCCCGTTTTAGCTGGACTATCCTGGCTGAAGAAACGGCCAGCAGTCTGGCGATGTCGCCGGTAGTGAAACCAAGCATCAGTTTTTCCACTATCTTGCGCTTTCTTGCGTCAAGGGTTTTCACGAAAGCGGCCCAGTCGATCTGCCGAAGAACTCTGGCGGAAATATCTTCCGTCCTGGCGGCGATCATATCGCCAACGGTAAAGTCCTCATCCTCTCCGCCGACCGGAGCCTGCATCGAGCAGACGGAACCTTCATTATCCATCTGGTAGCCGGGGTTCATCACATCGGTGCGGCTGTCGCCATAAGAGCGCCTGCCGGATTTGGTCCGCTGGATGCTGTAGTATGCGATGCTGCTTGGAATCGGCTTCTTGCCGGATTTTTCCATGGCATCAATCATCGCCGCCGCCGTGGCTGTGGTGTCCTGAACCAGTTCCTGATAGTCTTCGGAGCCCATTGGTTTGGCTTTCCTTGGGATCGTGTTCCGGATGATCGGGTAGATTTGCATTTCGAG
>CAIMFA010000763.1 GCA_903840185.1 uncultured Lentisphaeria bacterium
GTCGCGCTGAATGGTCACCGCCTGATTTGTTCCCATAATCACCCCGGAAGTGAACTCCATCGCGCAATTAGCAATTGTAATGGAACTGCCGTGCCACCAGTGAACATACAGGTATACGCTGTCACCTCTTATTGAGGAACAACCGTAAGTACCGCCGCTAACCGGACCAGGCGACACGTTTTCAATTGCTTCACGATGAACGGACAACCATTGGCCGAGCGCTTCCAAACGTTCCAGTTCCGGCTTGACTATCGTGCCGTCCGGCTTCGGGCCGACATTTAGCAGCATATTCCCACGGTAAGAGGCAATTCCGGTCAGAGTATGCACAATTTCTTTTGCAGACTTGTACAGGTCATCCGCCGGAAAATATCCCCAGTGCTTGTTCATGGTCAGACATGCTTCCCATAGGCGCTCCTTGTCCAGTGGCGGTTTTATATTTTGTTCTGCAGTATAGAAATCCTCCGGCAGTTCCGAGCGGTCGTTAATCAGAATGTCGGGCTGAAGTTTCCTGATCATGGCATTCAACTCTTTTGCCCGCAGGTTTTCCGCAGTAATCGGAGAAACTCCATTGAGGTTACCCGCGCGGTCATACCAGATCACATCAATTTTCCCGTAATTGGCGCAAAGTTCCCGTACCTGTTCATGGATCAGACTTATAAATGCAGCCCATGCTCCCGGTGCTTCTTCCGGTCCGTCGTTGAATGCCTGGATGCTCCAGTCCGGAAGGGAAAAGTAAAGTCCGACTTTCAATCCGTGTTTGCGACAGGCATCAACGTATTCTTTCACCAGATCGCGTTTCGGCCCCTGCTTGACTGCATTGCGGCTGGTTGTGGCAGTGTCGAACAGACAAAATCCATCGTGATGCTTGGCGGTCAGCACCATGTAACGCATTCCGGAATTTTTTGCCAGACGCGCCCAGTTGTCCGGATCGTAATTCGCCGCCGTGAACTTAGGAATATATTTGTCATACTCGGCTAGCGGTATTTTTTCATTTTGCATCACCCATTCGCCGCGTCCGATCACTGAATACACACCCCAGTGTATAAATATCCCGACACCGGCTTCACGAAACCATTTTGATTTATTTTTCTCGTCTTTCATGTATTGATCTCTACCTTATTTTTTTAAAATTCTAAATCCATTTTCTCTCACGGAGGCACGGTGACACAAAGAACATTTTAACAGCGAAGAAACCCGTCTACGCAAAGCCTACGCCGTGGCATTCGAAGGGCACGAAGAAAGTTATCCAGTATATTCCCCCCTCGCTTCTTACTCGGTTGAGACAAACCATTTTGGAAAAATGGTTCTTTCTCAAACTCTTTTCCGAAAACTTTTGTCTATTTTATCTCTGTGCCCTTTGTGGCTCTTTGAGATAATCTCTTTTACATTTGAAATGTTGGTTTACTGCGCGACCAGCAACATGAGCCTGGAGGTCAGCGCGGCGTCCATCAAAAAATCGCTCCGTGTAAATCGCTTCATCCGAACCATACCGCCAACCGGGTTTCGCGTCGGTCAATTGTGTAATGTAATTGTTCATATTATTCTTTCTACTTTAATTCTGGAAGCGTATGCGCTTTAAATCTGTCAAAAACAGCACTGCCGTTTTCCGCGAAAAGTCCCACTCGTCCGGATGTAACATGGTCTGACGCTGTCACCATGGAGCTGTTGAATACAAACAGTGGACGTCCGTTGCAATAAATTTCGATATAACTGTCACGGACAAAGATTTCAAAGTTATTCTGATCGGAGACAGGCATGGATACGGTGTCAAGAGGATCTATGCGAAGAGAAGTGCGGCATTGCAATACTGGACGGCACAACTCAATCCGCGAGTATCTTCGGTCCAGAGAGATTGCCCACCCTTTTTCAGATTGCGTATCGTTTTCATTAATACGAAATACAATTCCTGCACGTTCCGACTGGCTGAGATCAATACGGCAAGAGCAGGAAAAATCAGTCAGTTCTTTGTCAAATAGACGGCAGGTCATACTCTTGCCGGCTTCTGCGAATAAAGCGTTTCCTTCCTGCCGCCATGAGCCGATAGGCCAGCGTTTACTGGCTTTGAGAATCGACCCTTTGGAATCGCTGGAAAGTTCCGGTTTGCCCAGAAGTCCGTCCAATCCTTTCCAACGTTCGAGATAGAGCGTGCCGTCACTGTTCTGTCTAAGTTTCTTAGGGGAGGCGAAGGCAGTCCGATAACCGCAGATGTGATGGTAAAGAAGCCAGCCGTCGTCATCCTCAATAACTTTTCCGACATAACAGTCAAATCGTCCTGAACCTGAGCCGATGAGCATATTGTTGTCAGGTATTTGATATGACCCGTATTTCTCCTTGCTCATTAAATAGAATGTTCCGGCCGGACGTTCACGTTCTGAGAGATGGATTCTTGTATAAATTCCGGTTGTGGAAAAAAGCAGATAGTGAAATCCATTCCAGGCAAAGTACTGAGGAACTTCCATGTCTACGTAAGACTCCGGTGATGCTATTGGCGGGTGATATGTCCAGTTGATCAAATCGGCTGAAGTGACCCGTGCGATACAACCATTACGGGTTTTCTCTTTTTGCATGTCGCCTGCACATACAAAGGCTTCATATCCTTGTTCTCCTGGAATCACATAGGCGTCACGCCATGGAACTTTACTCTGGGCTGTTTCATTCATCGTTTTTTCATAAAACGCTCCTTGCGGGCACATGACCGGATTAGAAACGCATTTCTCCCAGTTATTCAGGTCCTTTGAAAAAAGAAGACCTATTTTCTCCATGCCCTCATGGTTTGAGCCGTATGTCATTCCATACCCGCCCGGAGTGCGGAAAACCGATCCTGTAAGAATGCAACCGGCATCCCAGGCATCCTTATTCTGAGTGTCCTGCAGGACGATGTCATTGCAGTCGCGCCAGTGGAGCCAGTCAGTGGTCACAGCGTGACATACTCTGTCCCAGCCCGACTTACTGTATGGTTGTGTCAACGTGAACAAATGATATTCATCTTTCTCGCGGAACATCCACGTGTCCCACATCCGCAAATTGAATTCAGGCCTATAGATCATTTAATGTATCCTCGTATTGTGTTTGAGAATGTTCCCCATACCTTTGTCTATTTAACCGTAAAGGCGAGTGTATTGCTTATGCCTGAGACTACATCCGTTACAGTAACCTCATAAGCGCCTGGCTGATTTAAGGCCAGCGGCAACGGCAATTCAAAAGAGCCGTTGTAACTTATATTGGCATCGAACTCCGGCAACTCGACTCTGTTAAGTTTTACGCCAATACGCGCAATCATCGTAACTGTTTTCAATGACTCCGGAAGCAGCGCGACTGAAAGTTTCGCCGTCTCGCCGCATTTGAAGCTGAGCGCATTAAGTTTCGCGGATATCCCCTCTATCTTCGCCGGCAGGAAAACAAAAACATCTGCATAATTCAATTTCAAAGTAAACGGCAGCTTTGCGGTTTCACCAAGATATTGTTTTGTCCTCGCGTTATAGGCATGATATGGTTTATCCAGCACTACATTCAGCTGATTTCCCGGCGGCGGCGGCACAACCGCCTCCGGTAAAATACCACAGACAATGGCAGGCCCGTTTAGCAGGGGATAACTTTTGCAATCAGTGCTTGCCGCACCGAGAATATTGGTAATCTTGAAAGGTGCGGTTAACTTTGCCTTTTCAACAAGCGCCGTGCGGAACGCCCCCATTTCATTAACCTTGTAATCTGTGAACGGCCGGTTCAGGAACCAGGTTCCGCCTTTGCCTGCCGTTTTGAAATTGGCCTCTTTGAAGGAGAAAATACTATTGAGAAGGCTGCCGGTAAGTTCGACTGAGCCGCCTTCGATGATATTTCCGGTGCCGCCGCA
>CAIMFA010000764.1 GCA_903840185.1 uncultured Lentisphaeria bacterium
ATGACTTTTAATGGAACCATATGGTATCATCTATAATAATGATTCTAACATTGGTGAATGTTTATGAAGCCTCCAATTAAAAAGAATGAAGTTTACCAAAAGCTGAAAAAGGCTATTGACGACGGGATTCATCCTGGCGGAAGTTTTCTGCCTAATGAAACTGCTTTGGCGCAAATTATGGGTATATCCAGAAATACGCTGCGTTCAGTTCTTACCCAGCTGGCGGAGGAAAAAGTTATAGAACGGATGTATCCCAAAGGCACAATGGTTTGCGTCAGGCGCAGCAAAATTCAGCAGCCATTGACGTTTCTCCTGCCGTGCGCGGATTTTCTAAGCGAGACATTTCCGCATATGGCGGCGCAGAGCACCAGGATGATGCTCAAAGGGTTTTCACAAATAGCTTTTGAAAACGATTACCGGGTGGAGACCGTGCCGGTGTCGCCGACCAATAACGCGCATGAAATTGACTGGCGGAAGCTGGATTTTGTCAATGCGGACAGCCGGCTGGTGGTAACCACCTACTGGTACCGGGAGCTGTTTCCGCTGCTGCTGGAACGCGGCTGCCGGGTGGTGTTTGTTAATCAGCAGACTTTTTACAGTAGACTTTACAGCGATTTTATCAACAGCTGCTTCCGGATCACCATTAATGATTCCGGCGCGGCGGAAGCGGCAGTTGAGCATTTATTCAGGCAGGGCTGCCGCCGGATTGCGCTGTTTCAGCGTTATATATCGGAGCCGGAACAGCCGACCATGTGCGGCTACCTCGCCGGACTGAGAAAATGCGGCCTGAAATTTACCGCATGGCATGAACTTCCGGAACAGCCGCTGAAACAGGAAAACGTAAAAAACCGATTGAAAGATTTATATAATAAATCCGGCGGTTTTGACAGCCTGCTAATCGGTCCGGAAATTGCGGTTGAATTACGCCTGCACAATTTATATCAGAGCCTTGGCCTGCCCGAAAATATCAAAGTAATAGTTTCTGACGATGCGGGCAATAATCAATGGACTACGCTGCCGCTGACCGGCATGGCATTTCCATGCGAGGAAGTCGGCAGAATCGCGGCGCGACATTTACTGTCTCCTGAGTTTCTGCCAGGCGAACAGATAATCAACGCCAGGCTGATTGAGCGCGAATCGACTTCAGCGGCTAAATCAAATCTTATATTGGTATGAATTTAAATTTAGTGCGGTACAATTGAGTAAAAATGAACATGAATGGCAAATATGGCAATAGTCTTAAACAAAAAAATCAGGAGGGAAAATGAGAGAATTCGGGTATCAGGCCGGCAGGCTTGGAAGCAATCGCCTTTTCTGCAAAGGAAGCAAATTTTTAAGACTGAACTTTCACAATAGAAGGGAAATCATGGAAAAACGGAAAAATAATTTTACACTTATAGAACTCCTGGTTGTGATCGCAATCATCGCGATTTTGGCATCAATGCTGCTGCCGGCGCTAGGCAAAGCACGGGATACAGCCAAACTGTCATCATGTAACAACAACCTGAAACAGCTCGGTACCAGCATCCAGTCCTACTCCGATGACAGTGGCGGTTATCTGATGCCGACTTACGGAAGAACTGACTACAGCTACTATTGGCATGAAGCACTGGTCGGTATTAATAATGAAGCGCTGATGAATAGCGCTCTTACTAAGAAGTCTATGAACTGATATGCCACACAGAATCAATTTCACTGCCCGGCCCAGCCGACAGGATGGCGCTGGCCTTATAATGTGGACTACGCTGTTAACGTGGGAATGAGCGCCGGCACTTTCGGCTCCAACAAGCTGGGTACACAGCGTCAACCTTCCGTCAAGGTTTACATAGTAGATGACAATGCCAATCTGGCCACCGGCGCAACGGATCTTTCCAAGGTTAACCGTACGATTGACTTCAGTTATATCAGCACTAATACTGACGCTGCCCGCCCTTCCGGACGCCATAACAGTAAATGCAATATCCTGTGGCTGGACGGACACACCAGCAATACAGTGATTAAAAACCTGAATAATCCATATACCAGTTCGCCGTTCATATTTGCGACCGGCAGCGGCTGGTTTGATTACAACTACACGAACTGGAAAAATCATCCTTAATCAGGATAGTCAGTAATATGCGGGTTGAGATGTTCCCGGGTAAACCAATCAAACGGACCGGAGCATTACCGGCAATCTGAACTGAATATACATCAATATATAAACTGGCAGACAGGTTAAAATATCAGTATGGCAAAAAGAATTGTATTTACCGGCAGAAATGAACTGAACCTTGAAGAATTCAATCTTCCAACTCCAGGCGATAATCAACTCACAGTGCGCAATATCTGCTCCCTGGTAAGTATCGGCACTGAACTTATTGTGCTGAATCGCATGTTCGCCCCCGGTACTCACTGGGACAACTGGGTGAAATACCCTTTCCATCCCGGCTACTCCGCCATGGGCGAGGTTGTCGCAACTGGAAAAAATGTATCAAGTCTGAAGCCTGGCGACAAAGTTGTTCATCGCGGCGGTCATGCCTCTGCGGAAGTGCTTGATGAAACGCCGTGGTGCTATCCAGTTCCGGACGGAATTAAGCTGGAAGCGGCATGCTGGTTCGCACTGGCAAAAATCGCGGCCATGAGCGTACCGCCCGCCCGTTACGGACTCGGCAGCAGTGTGGCGGTAATCGGTGCCGGCCCGGTCGGGCAGATGGCGTCACGCTGGGCGCTGGCCGCCGGAGCCGAACCGGTCATCCTGATTGATACCGTTCCAATGCGTCTGGAAATGGGCAGGCTCGGCGGCGGTGTCAACACGATTTGCGCGACTGCGGCAAACGCAATTGAAGAAATCAAGAAAATAACCGGCGGTAGTTTGCCGGAGACGGTAATCGACAGCACCGGACAGGCGGCAGTATTCTCAGATGCGCTGAAAATAGTGGGCGATCATGGCAGACTGATCCTGCTTGGTGATACCGGCTTTCCGGGACAGCAGTGCCTGTCGCCGGACGTCATCATACGCGGACTGACAATTACCGGAGCCCATGATTGTCATGAAAACGACAATTGGAACGGCAGAAAGATAGTTTCATTATTCTTCAAATTGTGTCAGTCGGGACGTTTTAATGTTGACGGCTTGATTACCCACCGGTTCCATCCGGACGAGTATGCCCAGGCGTACAGCATCGCCAATGAACATCGTTCTGAAGCAATGGGGATTCTGTTTGACTGGTCTGCCATCTAATGAACAGCGCGTATCAGTTGTACATGGAAATTTAGAAATAAAAGTTATTCCCGTGAACACTGCCGGCCGGAAAACCGGTGCTTGAAATGCTATTTGTATAGATATAATAATTATTTACAACTAAAAAATGCAGATTGCCAAGTGTCATTACTGTAAAAAGGAGAATGAAAGAAAACCATGATCAACAATAATACTCCATGGCTGGAAGCCAATGATACCCTGTTTTGTTTCGGAGACAGCATCACTTCCGAAGGCGGCTATGTCGAAATTCTTCAAAAGTGTCTGAAGCCGATGAACATAAACGTCATCAATGCCGGACGCGGCGGGGATAAAACCCCATGGGCGTTGACCCGCTTTCAACAGGTGCTTGACGCCAAACCATCCGCAATATCCATTTATCTGGGCACCAATGACTCGGCGATCGGCCGGCGGCGCTGGGCGGATGAACCGGTGGTTACGCCGGAGGCATATAAATGCAATCTCATCTGGATGGCCTACCTCGCAAAACTGGCAGGCATTGCTAAAATCAGCATCACGCCTCCGGCATACCGTTTTGAAGGAGAAAGCTATGTTGAATTCGGCGATATCATGGCTCCTTACCGCATCGCGGCACGCGATGCGGCAGATGCCGCGCAATGCCGTTTTGTGCCGCTGGACATTGCGTTTGCGGAGGAATGGGCCAGACACCCGGGACATACCGGGCTGTTGCTGACCCGTGACGGAGTACACATGACGGATGACGGCAATTCCCTGATTGCCAGTACCATGCTTAAAGCATGGCAGCTGCCGGTTTCCGGCAATAGCAGATAAAGTTATTAAACTGGAGAAGATGATGATTGGAATAAAAAGATTGTTCTGGACTATACTGACCGCGTTTTCGCTGACCGGTAATGCGGCGCTGGCTGATTTTGAACTTGTAAGAGACGGCAAAAGTGACTGCGTGATTGTTCTGCCCGACAATGCCGTTCCGGCGGAAAAAACAGCGGCGGCGGAGTTGCAGAAATATATCGGTCAAATGAGCGGAGCAAAGATAAAAATAGTCAGTCCGACTGAAGCAGCGCAAACACAGAGAAAAATCCTGATCGGCCAGTCTGACGAAATCAAAAAACTCATCCCGGACATTGATTTTAAAACCATGAAATCTGACCGGATAATTATCAAAACTGCCGGCGACATTTTAATATTTACCGGCAGCCGTCCGCGTGGAACGCTCTATGCTGTTTAAACATTTCTGGAGGACACGCTCGGCGTCCGCTGGTGGACGTCAACCGAGGAGTTTGTCCCCGGTAAAAAAACGATCACCATCCCTGAATTAAGCATAAATTATGCTCCTGTCGTCAGCGATTTACGGACGTCTTTTTACAAGGATGTCAACGAGAATCCTGTATTTGCAGCAAAACTCAAATCGGACGGGCTGTTTCAAAATGTCGTTAACCGTCCTGATCTTGGCGGCGGACCGTCGGCCATACCGGCACAATGCCACACCTTTTTTCTGCTCCTTCCGCCGGAAAAATATTTTGCATTCCATCCTGAATGGTACAGCGCGGACAAAGACGGGAAAAGATTTTACAAGAACGGGCAGTTGTGCCTGACAAACCAGGAAATGACGAAAAAGATGATCGAAGTTGTTGATAAACTGCTGAGCGAAAACCGAAACGCTAATTATTTAGCTATTTGTCCTATGGACACCAACGGCAAATGCCTGTGTCATGAGTGTGCGGCGGTTGAGACGGAAGAAGGTTCCGCCGCCGGCCCCATTCTCCGCTTTGCCAACCGCATTGGCGAAGCCATAGCTCAAAAATATCCAGATGTGAAAATACTGGCATTTGCATACTCCTACTATCAGGAGCCGGCGCAGAAAACCAGATGCGGGGAAAATGTCATTATACAATTCTGCGCAAGCGATTTCTCCATGTTTCATGCCGCAAATTCTAACGAGAATAAAGAACGGATTAATTCTTTTCTAAGCTGGCGGAAACTTAATCCGTCAACTTCTTTCTGGATATGGGATTATAATGCCGTGTTCAAGGATTACCTGCAACCGTTCCCCAATTATAAGGTTGTCGATGAAAATATCAAGTTTTACGCGCAGAACGGAGCTACCGGAATTATGATTCAGGGGGACGGCTATAACACCGCCACCGACTTTGTCAGCATGAGAGCCTGGGTTATAGCGCATCTGCTCTGGAATCCGGAGCTGAACTATGACGCGCTGAAAAATGAATTTATGTCTGGTTATTACGGCAAAGCCGCGCCATTTCTCCAGGAATACATGCACATGAACGAAAAATATGCCATGGATAAAAATATCAATTTTTCATTAGGGAAAAAATCAATGGATTTTCTCTCGCCGGAAGCAATCTCGCGCGACTCTGAACTGTTAGCTAAAGCCGTTGACACCGTCAAGGATGATCCGGTAAAACTCGCCAGAACGGAGATAGCAAGAATACCATTGCTGTACGCGCTGACTATTTTTGCGGTTGACGGAAAAATGAACGCGGCCAGCTGCAAAGGCTGGAATTTCAAGAATAATGCTGAAGCAATTGCTGAATTGGCAAAACGGTTTAAAGAATATAAAATCATTAACGTGGAATTCAGTAATGTTGCGGATTCGGCAAGACTGATACAGATGCTGTCCGCCGCCGAAGCAAGGCCTGCAAATCAGAATATCCACCAGTCAATAAAAAATAAAGCAACATCCTATGTGCCGATTGTGAATGACAAGGAAGCATCTGACGGTTTAGCATTTGCAATCCCCGGCAATACTAAAGAATGGTTTGTACAATATCGCCCTCCTGCCGAGCTTTCACAAAGCGGTCCCTGGCATTGCTACGCGGACATCCGCTGCGACGCGGAGGCGGATAACGGCGAAGCCGCTACCGTAGGCATATATGACATCCAGACCAAGTCCGGCAAAACTGTTTCTGTTTCTGTTAAAACAATAAAAGGCACTAAATATAAAACTATTGATCTTGGCATTCACGAACTGAATCCCGATAAGATTTTTTATGCTGCGCCTGCCAACCGTCCGCTTAATCAGTTAAAAACCGTGTATGTGGATCGATTCTTCATGGTTAAAGAAAATGCGAAACCATCGCTATAACTATAAGGATTTAACTCTGCAACACGATAATTTAAGATTGATTATTCAATAAGATTGGCTAATTTATTGTACACAGAAAATTCAGATTATGGAAAAACAAAGGGGATCGGGAAAATGAAAAAAATGATTATGATGGCAACTGTCGCGGTTCTGGGTGCTTCCGGCATGATGTTCATGGCGAATGAAACCATGGCGCAGGCGGCGCCGGAAGTAAAAACGGTCAGTAAAGACGTTGCTGAATGGTGTACGGTAACTGTTCCGGAAAACGCGAAAATCGGCGATACAGTGGAAGTTAAGGTCACCCTGAAAAATGTCAAGACGCCCGCCAAACTCACTTGCGATCTGCATAACAAAAAAGCAGGCGGCGCATGGGGCGGTTACTGGCTCGGCGGCAAGGCGCAGGATGTTACGGCGGCTGACGGAAGCTACACTTTCACATTCACCCTGACTCCCAAAGAAGGCGCTGCCGAAGTCGTCACTGTAATATTCCTTTCTCCTGACGGCAAATGGGACAACAAGACAGCAAGTGTCCAGTGTTCATTCCCGCTTTCCAAATAAATTTTGAATGCGCTCATGCTCTGCACGGCTGAAAATTTAACATAGATTGCGAAATTTTTGAGAATTGGTCAGTATTCTGAAAGACTGCCGATACAGTGGTATCGAAAACGCTCGAAGATTGCGAATCAAAACTCGAAAGATCGCAATCCCGCAGGCGCTGGACGAGCGTCTATTCTTAAGTTGTCAGTCGCGAGAGCGTTTTTTACTGTTTGAATACCTGAACGATGTGCGGATGAAAGCGCGAGTTGCTCCACGAAGGACGTCACATCGTGGCGCATGTCGCCTATATGACCGTTTTTTTGAAGACAGC
>CAIMFA010000765.1 GCA_903840185.1 uncultured Lentisphaeria bacterium
CTATTGAACTAAACAGGCTACAGAAAAAAGCTTACAGTCAAACCGATAAAAGTAAAACAAGTCGAAAGGCTTATAGTCAAACTCCTGAGCATAATGAGTACATGAAGGCTTATAAACAAAATAATAAGCACAAAGCATACCAAAAAGCATATCGGGAAACCACGGAACATAAGGCAGCCCGTAAAGTATATCAAAAGGCTTATCAAGAAACCCCTCAACACAAAGCCTATCAAAAAGCTTATCGGGAAAAACTCAGAGGCGAAAAAGCAGTGCCAGCCGAACCTCTAGTAAAATAAATTCAAGCTTCAACACGTCGTGGGCTTGTTCATAATCGAATCGGCAATATTTTACTCTGAAAGCGTTGCGGACTGGGCTGATTGCATGATTTAATGCATTGCGATATACTTCGCTCTTGTCGAGCACCATTCTGACAGCATCTGCCAATTGTGCCTTGGTTATCGGCTGATATTCGCTCATTTTTTCCTCTTTTTCTTTTTCCCGGTTTTGCCGTGAGGTCGCTGCAAACGGCGGAGGCTGTACAACTGCCGCAACTTTTTATGGTGTTCCTCCAGGCGTTGATAAAAATCGGCAATTTGATGTTCTGCCAGCAAGCGCAATACCGGTAACGGAATATCATCTGCCGAAGGCGCATTGTCTGGCACTGAATTCCATACCCTAGTCCGGTAGTTGATGGTAAATACACCGTACAGCCGATAACCGTCTTTATCGTTTTCCGTGTCTGTTATTTCAACGGTAGCGTCATGGCAATTACAGGCGGGATTCAGACAATAAAAATCATCCACCGAAAGTTTTTTTTCGTTGAAATCGAGTATCATGGCCGCTTCAGACTGGAAAACTTCACTGTATAGGGTCATGTCCCCGTAATTTTCAATGCCGCTGAAATCAAAATTATAAGTTCGCCCGTCATGTCCGGCTTCGGTCCCCTGCCTACGTTTCAGCTCTTCATAAGCGCCGCGAAGTTTCGTCCACGACTGCTCGTTCAGATTATCATTGAATAAACTCACCAGCGTGCCGTCCTGATGGGCATTGTCGGCATTCGTTGCAACCTTGCGGGAAAAAATGTTCAAATCTATCGACAGAACACCCGGCCTCCCTGGGATGGCTAACTCTAGCGATATATCGCCGCAATCGCAGTTTGCCTGCGGACAAACAGCAAATTTTAATTTGAGCTCTGTTCCGCCCAAATTTATTTTCTGGGTTTGGCTCGGATCAATCTTCCCCGCAGTATAATGAAATATATCTGCCGCCGCTCTTTTTGGCAGTAATAATCCGGCTTTGGCATCAGCCTTTCCGCCGCTATACGAATCCAATCCCAGACTACCTCGTATTTTCCCCGCTATTTTTCTCCATAACGGTGGTTCAGTGAAGTTATCAAATACGCCTGGGAACATCTTTTTCAGCTCGGATGGGTTTGCAGACGAGTATGGTATTCCGGCGACCGCAAAACGATATTCGTTGCCTTCGTCAACAATCTTGCAATCAATAATCGCAATGTCGATCTGCGGGAACAATTTCCGTTTTCGTTCCATCAAATTCGCCAATTCGTTATTCCAGCCTTCATAGCCGATTTTCACGGCTTCGGAGTTCAGGGAGGTAAGGACTTCATGGAGTTTTGCCTCGCCGAGTTTTGAAGCCAGAATGGTAAGATTCCAGGCCATTGCTCCAGTAGCGAAAACAGATCGAATGGTGGCGATATCGTCGTTGGCGTTATTCAGAATCGGTTCGCAAACTTTTCGTAATGCTTCGGAAAGTTTGATGCCGTAACATTTTTGCGTAAAGCCTGGAATCGGCAAAATGCCAGGACCTCCTGCTTTCCGCGCGTCATTTTTCAGTTCGTCGGCCAGAGAATTTACCAACTGTGATGTCTTCATTTCGTCGGAGTATTTTGTCCGTTCTTCATGACTATTTATCTTCATATCAATTCGCCCTCGATTATCCTTCGTTATGATTGATTATTTACCCATGAATTCATTGGATTCACTTCCTCCATTCAGTCCGATACCAACAACTCGTTGCGCCTTATCTTGCTTCATTCTTTTTCATCGGCAACGAGGATATTTTGTCAAGGTATTTGGGTACTGCACCCTTTGACTTTTTCATAATCGTCTGGTAGATTTCCTGGTCAGGCGATTTGCCGATTCTTTTCCGGATTATACGCTCAATATGCTTCCATAGTTCAACCGTCAGAAGCACATCATAGAGCGCCCGGTGACATTTGCCTTCCTCCGGTCTAGGAAGGTTCAGGTGGTCTGCCAGAATTGAAAGCTTATGCCTCGGCGAATCCAGAATCAGACGGCGTGACAGCTTCATCGTGCAAAAGAATGTGCGGTCATGGGCAATCCCGGCGCGGCCCATCTCTGCATGATAGAACCCGGAGTCGAATGTGGCATTATGCGCGATACAATGACGGTCGCCAATGAAATTCTTCAGCTTCGGCATGATAGCTTCCGGCCTGGGCTTGCCTTTAAGCATCGCATCGGTTATGCCGGTTAAATCTGTGATGATAAATGGCAGACGGCAGCCCGGATGCATAAGTTCAACAAAGGAGTCGGCGACTTCGCCATTCCGGACGATTACCGCCGCCACTTCAATGACACGGCAGTAGTCCGCGCTCAGCCCCGTGGTCTCAAAGTCTATCACCGCAAATTCATTAAACATCCTGGAGCCTCTGAGTTCATATCTGGTTATATTTTTATATCACGAAAATATAACCGTGTTTTATCGTTCTGCCAGCCGGAATAATAAAAGCCGTTAAATTATATCGAGAGCATTTTGTAGC
>CAIMFA010000766.1 GCA_903840185.1 uncultured Lentisphaeria bacterium
CGATATATTAAAAAATGATAAAAAAGATAAAATGCATCTTGACTATATTGATTCTGTCACGTATCTTTAAATTAACTTGGAGATTACTTATGCCGGAAATGTTGAAAAAAAGTGATAAAAACATAGTGGAACTGGCCTCCGGTTCCGGTAAAATATTTATTGCCCCTGGCTTGCAAGGACGTATATTCTGCAGCTTAGGGGATGAACCTATTCATCGATTTGATGCAAAGCTGGCCTACAGTCCGCATCCGGAAGAATTTAATAACCTCGGCGGCAATTCCCTTTGGCCTGCGCCGGAAGGCGGAGACTTTGCCTTCAACTATCTTCCCGGTACCGGATGGCTGGTTCAGAAGGGCATAAATTCCGACTGTCCTGTTGTAACCGGATCTGATAAAACATCTGCAACGGTGGAAAAAAAGATTGTTTTGAAGAACCGTAAAGGTGTTTCAGCAGGAATCAGGTCATCAAGGAACGTCAGAATTAAAGACATTTCTAATGTTCTGACCGGCTACGGGCTGGAAGGAATTGCATATCTTACTGATGATTCACTGGAGTTACTCGACCCGGTCAGTCAATCAGACTTTATGATCGGAGCGTGGTCATTGGAGCAGTTTCCGCTGCATGATGATATCATTGCTTTCGGTCGTTTATCTTGTCCGGCGGCAGGCTGTATTAATGACGATTTTTACGGAGACGCTTCTGCCAGGCTGGCCTATGATTCGAATATTTTTACGTTCAAACTAGGCGGGACTGACCGGTTGCAGATCGGCATCAAAAAAAGTTTCGGCCCGCAGTTGATCGGCTCATATGACAAATTACGTTCGCTGCTGATTATACGGCGGACAGTTCTGCAGGACGGGATTTACTTTAATATCGCAGATAACGACCAGAAGCATGGTCCGTTTTTCGCGGCTGATGCTTACAGCGTTTTTAATGGCGGCGCTCTGGGCTTTTACGAGCTTGAGACGATAGCTCCGATGATAGTGGAAAACGGGCTGGTCAAGGGGAGCAGGCTTCCTTCGGAAACACTTATATTGCGAGGAGACGCAAATAGACTGTCGGCTTTTCTCAACAGTCCTGAAATACAGGTCAATGCTGAACTGATAATTAATTAAGGGTAATAGATATGGATAAAATCAAAGTTGTTCTGGGATTTGACATGGAAACCGATATTGGCAGTTGGACTCCATGGTATGAAGGGCTTAAGAAAGGTACGCCGGTTATTTTAGACATTTTAAAGAAGCACGGAATTTCCGCAACATTCTTTTTTACCGGCGACAGCGCGAAAAAAAATCCGAAAGTCGTTAATTCCGTGAAGCTCGCCGGACATGAAATCGGTTGTCATACGCTGTTCCATGAAACGATCGGGGATGCGCTGTTTGAGATTCCTGGAATGATGCCGGTATTGCCGGAGGAAGTGGAAAACCGCATCCGCCTGGCTACGGAATGGGTTGAAGAAGTCGCCGGCGTCCGCCCGGTGTCGTTCCGCTGTCCGCGCCTGTTCGGCTCTACCGCCGTGGTCAATGCGCTGGAGAATCTGGGTTACAAGACTGATGCCACTTATCCGATGTATTATTTCCGTGAACAGCTGGTACCGTACCATCCGTCTAAAAAAGACTGGACTAAGAAAGGGCGGATGAATATTGTTGAACTGCCGAATTTTGCAGATCTGTCCATGAAGTCAAAGGACAAGTTCGGCCGTGATATGGATCAGTGGCCGCTGTTCAGAACTGAAAGCGCCGGTAAAGTCATGGAACATATCAGCGGCTACATCGCTTTCTGTAATAAAAAAGGCGTCGAACCGTTCCTCTGTTTCTATTTCCACCCGTGGGAATTCTGGCCGATGCCGGAGGGGCTGATTCATTACGGGGAGGGCGCTGTTATGCCGGATCCGTTCATTATTAAGAACTGCGGACAATATGCGGGAGAACAGCTGGACCTGCTGATTTCCCGTTTGAAAGAGCTTGGCTCGGAGTTTTATCTGGCGCGCCGGATTACTGCATGATTAAGGTAGTTTTATAAATATTTAAACCCAAAAACAGGAGAGACAGTTATGTACACAATCCCTAAATCAGAGTATTTGAAGAGGATCAAAGACTTCCAGAAGAACATCAAGGCCGCCGGGCTGGATGCCTGTCTGGTCCATGGCAACGAAGCGGATTTCGCCAATGTCCGCTATCTGAGTGAATACTGGCCTACTTTTGAAGCCGGCGGAGTGTTTGTCCCGGCTGAAGGCAAGCCGATATTGCTTATCGGCCCGGAAAGTGAAAATTATGCTAAAGGCCGCAGTGTCATTCCCGAC
>CAIMFA010000767.1 GCA_903840185.1 uncultured Lentisphaeria bacterium
CAATTGCAAGCGCAACCTGCAGTTAATCATTCTTCATGAAACTCAATAGCAACGCTCCCGCCTCAATATAAACTTCTGCCCGCCGAATGCAAATCTGTAATTATCCTGGATTTGTAAACCAATTCTATGAAATTGAACTTATTTATTGAAATCTGCTTGCAAATATATGCTTTGTTCATTATTTTATGATGTTCATAAAAATTGAACACTAATATAAGTTGAACAGAATATGGAAGAAAAAAATCTCATTCAGGCAATACTGAAAAAAATGCGGATCAGTCTGGCTCTGGCAGGCAAACCTGTTAATGTGAAGTTTTCCAGCATAAACACCCCAAAGGGTAATGGTGCAGTATTGTTCGGCAATGCTGAAAAGAATGTAGAACTCAAAAAAACGCTGTCAAAACTGCAGTTGCTGGGTGTTATCCGGCAATGCAAAACTCATAGCAGTATGCTTTTCACGGAGTATCTTACAGAAGCGGGCGCAAGGGAACTGGCGGAATGCGGCATCGAATTTGCTGATGCAGCCGGGAATCTTTTCCTGAAGCTGCCTGAACATACATTTTTAATCATGAACTGTAAAAAAGCAACCGACATAAACCGGAAACGTAATCCAGGCCGGATGTTTTCGCCATCCGGCTTAAAATTGATATATATTCTGCTCACTGTCCCTGAAATGCTGAAAGCAAACTACCGCATTCTTCAGGCAAAAAGCGGAGTGAGTCTGGGCGCTGCCGGTTACATTATGGCGGACTTGAAGGAATATGGCCTGCTGCTGGAGATTGACGGAAAATTGCGTTTTGCCGACAAAGAAAAACTCGTAGAACGCTGGTGTCTTGCTTACAGTGAGAAGCTCAGAGGAAAACTTAATATTCAACGTTACAGTACAGGCATGGACAATTTTAAGAATGTTCAACTTTTAGCCGGGCTGCCTGCCGCCTGGGGTGGAGAAGCCGCCGCATATTTTCTCACCGGTCACCTTCATCCTGAAACCTGGAGCATTTACCGCTGGGGCAACATAAATAAATTGATAGCCCGGGCCCAATTACGTCCTGATCCAAATGGGAAAATTGAAATTCTCGACGCTTTCTGGCCAGAGCAAGGCAATACCCTGACAACGGTTCATCCTTTGCTGATATATGCCGACCTGATTGCCAGCGGCGACTCCAGAAATCTCGAAACAGTTATGGAAATACATCAGAAATATCTTATTGAACGGTAAAAAAGATGGAAAACAACACACAAACCAGGATGATTGAAATCGTAAGCGAGGTAGCCAAACAGAAAAAGATTGATTTTCTGCTGATAGGCGCTTATGCGAGAAATCTGTTTCTCTCTGGTAAGCCGACTGTTCCAATACCGCGCTGGACTTACGATGTCGATATAGCATGTCAGGTGCATAACTGGAAAGAATATCAGGCGCTGGTTCAGACCTTGATTGAAAAATACGATTTCAGGCGCGATTCTTCCAACCTACACCGTCTTCTTTTTGGAGAAGAGAATATGCCGCTTGATATCATTCCGTTTGGAGACATAGAAAACGATAAAGGAGAAATATTCTGGCCGCCGGATTTTGACACAAGCCTCAATGTTCGCGGTTTTAAAGCTGCCCTGCATTGCGCGGATGAAATCCCAACAGGACGTGCAAAGGTAAAAGTCATTAAGCCGCCGCTATTTGCGTTATTGAAACTGATTTCCTATTTGAATGATAATTCACGCACAAAAGACCTCAATGACTTTTATTTTGTCGTAAACCATTACTTGGATATTATTGATGCTGACGCAAGAGTATACGCGGATGCCGCCCCTGATGCTGATATTCTGGAAGCGGAGAATTTTGATTGTATCGTTGCCGGTGCTGAACTAATCTGACGCGACTGTGTTGATATTGACAAACAACTTTCATTCGAAATCACGGCATTCATCTCGTCAAACAATGAAAACGACAAATTAGTAATTGCGCTAAGCAGGGTATGTACCTTATCTCCAATAACCTCGAAAAGAATGATCTCAGGCATGCTGAATGAAATAATCCGTCGTTCTTAATCAGCGCCGCCGAACATGCCGCTTTGCCAGCCGAATGCAAATCTGTAATTATTCCGCACAAAGGCGCAAAGTCACAAAGAAAAGTAATAACTGCCGTTGTTCTTAAGTGAAAAGCAATGGTACACTTCATGGCCGGTGCTTCTCTTAGTGCCTGCATATTGCCATCCGCTTATGATTGTCCAAAATCCCGGAGTTTTAGACTTGAATCCCAAAACTCTTTAGAACTTTAGAATTTTAGAACTTTAGAACTTTAGAACTATTTTAGAACTGTTCTCATGGTTGTTTTCGGTGGCGGACTGGAAACATACGGGATTAAGGGTTATATTTTGGGGACATTAAAATTATTAATATAAAAAACATTTCCCGCCTGCCGGGGAAATACCCAAGGGTAACAAGTGAATACATCTGAAATTCAATCGGTACTAACAGCGAACCGGAAAAAGATATTCCGTCTGGTAATTCCCGGCTTTCCGACCTTCAACATATATTCCAGCGTTGCCCGTTACACTACCGCGCTGGGACCGGTGATGATCGCCACGGTTATCAGCAAAATGCCCGGCTGGGAAGTCGAAGTGATTGACGAGAACAATTATCACCGCCGCGGCCCGAAAGATGATACCAGCAGACCTGACCATGCGGCATTGCAGGCCATCCGCCGCGCGGATGTAGTCGGCTTTTACGGCGGTTTGACCAGCACCATTCCCCGGCTTTACGAACTTACCAGTTTTTACAAGTCGCAGGGCGCGATCACGCTGGCCGGCGGGCAGCATTTTGTTGATGACAATCTGCGGGAAGGCCTTGACCATAACATAGACTATCTGGTGATCGGCGAAGGCGAAGTTACGATCCGTGAATTGATGGACACGCTCATTGGCGGTGAGGACCTGGAAAAGGTTGCCGGGATTGCGTTTTACCGCGACGGCAAACTGGTAAAAACCGCGGACAGGGAAGATATAAAAGATATTGACCAGCTGCCGCTGCCGGATTTTTCTCTGCTGCGCCACGCCAAAATTAATTTATACCCCGTCAGCTGGGAACGCGGCTGCGGGATGCACTGCGAATTCTGCACGGTGAAAGGCCGGGTGCGCTGTCCTTCACCGGATTATGTCATGAACCAGATATCCTCGTTGTTTGAGCGGTTTCATGCGACGTACTTTTTTATTGTTGACGATCTTTTCGGCCAGAACCGTCTGCTGGCGCTGGATTTCTGCGAACGGCTGAGGAAATATCAGCAGACCATGGGGGTCAATTTCTTCATCACTGTCCAGATCCGGCTGGATAAGGCGAAAGACCTTGAATTGCTCAAGGCGATGCAGAGCGCGAACATCCGGGTGGTGGCAATCGGGTATGAATCGCCGATTCCGGAAGAACTCAAAGCCATGAACAAGAAACTTCATCCGGATGAGATGATTGCCAACACCAGAATTTTCCATAAAGCCGGCTTTATGGTGCACGGCATGTTTATTTTCGGTTATCCCGCCAGAGAAGGGCAGCTTTTCGCCATGCCGGTCGATGACCGGATAAAAGCTTTCTGGAAATTCATCCGTAAAGCCCGCATAGACACCATTCAGATCCTGCTGCCGGTGCCGCTGCCGGGGACTGAGATGACCAAACGGTTGAGAGACGCCGGCCGGGTTTTCCCGAAAGAGACAATCGGCTGGGAATACTACGACGGCAATTTCCCGCTGTTTACTCCGGATTATCCGCTGACCGCGCAAGACATGTATCTGGCCAACAAAACGATTATGGCCCGTTTTTATCAGTTCAGCTATGTTTTTGCCATCGGCCTGGACTTTCTGCTGTTCCCGATGATCCTGTTTCCGTTCTTCAATGTGAAAGACGGCTGGCGCAAATGGTATCATACCTGGCGTAACAATGTCTGGCGTTTTATCGGCTGGAATATTCTGCGCAAATGGATGTCGAACCGCAACAAGGATAACTTTGCCGCCAAACTGGAAGAAGCGGGGAAAAATCTGCCGCCCAGTTTCAAGGGAACCACGGCTGACAAATAAGTCATGCCTTCAAAGACTATAAAAAATCAGCGGACGACTTGAACGTGTCCGCTGTTTTTTTAACTTACAAGTTATTACAACCAATAACTTATCATTTTTTATCCGGAGTTATCTGGTATTTCTTCATGCTGTTCTGCTGGCTCTTCGTGGGATTCTCCAGGAGAAAGAAAACGACGTTGTCGGCGAATTCCTGGCTCAAGGTTATGCCCATATGCGCCGCGTTTAAATGAACAATGGTCTGCCATTTGACGGGAGACTGCATAAACGGAGTCCACTTGCGTCCTTCGCGTTCGTCCAGGCGGGCGCTGGAAGCCAGCACTTTGCCGTCGCCGGCTTCGAAATCGGTGATTTCAAATGAGCCGGTATCCCGGTTGACCGCCGCCGTTCTTCTGGTCGGTACCGCATCGCCGAGGAACAGGTACAGGTTCACATCGTCCGGCGGGGTGGCGTCAACTCTCAGCGCATCAGTGAACTGTTTGGCGCGCTTCAGGCATTTGGCCAGGTGGTCGAGGGCGGTGGCGCGTCTTTCCATCGGCGTCTTCACGTTCGGCAGAATCTTCTTTAGTACTTCGTCATTATCAGTAGCTGCCAGCCCCCACTTGTTTTTGATCCATATCTGCGGGTCAAAGAGATCGACCGGCTTTCCCTTTAAATCGTCGGCATAGACCACCGACCTGGTGCTGGTCAGCGGCAGCATCTGGTAATAGGTCGGAAAGGTGCCGATGACCGCCGGCGGAAGCACCGGGGCGTCCGGGTCGATCTGGAGCCCGCCGGTCAGCTCGACAAAGGTATCAAGGTAGCCAGCATTGGGGGTGCCGACGACGATCAGCTTGTCAATGTAGTTACTGCCGAACCAGTCGAGTTTCGGCATCGAGCCGTCAGCCGGCAGATCCTGATTGCCGTAGCACAGGTAGTAGCGGGAAACCATGCCGCCCATGGAATGAGCGATGACGTCGAACTGGACGTTGTAATTGTCAATGCCGTACAGCTTTTTATATTCCTGCTGGATATATGCTCTTTTCTGCAGGATGAACTCATGCAGTCTGGCCGCATTCTCCGGGATGTCGCGCCGCCAGTCGTAATAGAAGGCGAACAGCGAGTAGAAGTGCTTGTTCTTCGGCAGCGGTTTGCCTTCCTGATTATATCCGGCGTCTCTCAGCATGTCCAGCATTTTGTTGTAGGCGTTGACATTGAACTCCATGCCCAGGACTCTGACGGTAAAGCTTTCCAGCAGTTCGCTGGCATAGATATGGTCTTTTAATTCCTTCAATGTCTTGCCTTGAGCCATCGGCAGAGCAAGCTGGCGCAACTGGTAATCGGCAAATCCGGAGATAGTTTCACGCCCGGAAATATTTCCCCAGACTGTATCGCCGGTGGTGGTGCTCTTCAGTCTTGCCCCGAGGAAACCGTGAACCACGATAACCGGGTTGCGGTATATTCCCTCATAAGCCATGGAGTTCCTGGCAATCGTACTGTAGAGCGGTCTGTCAAAAACCGCCGCTGAATTATATGAACCGGTGGAGGAGTCGGTAGATGAGCACCCCGTGGCAATGACTACAAACAGCGCAGTCAATGATGCGAAAAGACCATTCTTTACAATAGACATAAAATCCCCGCTATAAATTTGTTGAGACAGTTAAGATACAGCATTATTACCGGTTTTCAACAGAATATTGTAAACTGAACAACAAACTATTGCCGCTTTACAGTATGCCAAGCGATTTCAGGTCGCGTTCCAGTTCTTCAGCATCAAACACCTTGCCCGGACGCCATTGCCCGTTGAATTCCAGTGTCGGAACAACCCAGTCATCCCCGCCGTTGACATCAATGATTTTACGGATAAGCTCCCCGCCTTCAGCATCAATTTCATCAATATTATGATACTGAAACTCCACCCCGTGTTCTTTCAGCCATGCAACCGTATTGCGGCAGTGAGGACACCATTCGGCGGCATAAACGTTTAACATATTTTCCTCCCGGGTTAGAAATAAGGTATTACTCCAGCTACATTTATATATGTTAATCTACTTCAGGACGGAGACCTTTCAAGAATTCACTTGACAAAATGATTATTCAAGCGTATAATTAAACTGTGCAGTTGAATTAGCTGTTATACTCTGCACGGCTGAAAATTCAACTTTAGATGAATAGGATTGTGGATTGGATTTTTTCGGTCCGACTGACAGGCGATATAAATATCGCCGGAAGAAGGAACGGGAAAATACAGCCGCAAGACATTCACCGCAAAGCGGTTGCGATCTTTCGAGTTTGGATTCGCACTCTTCGAGGCCTTCGATACC
>CAIMFA010000768.1 GCA_903840185.1 uncultured Lentisphaeria bacterium
AGATATATCTTGATGGTAGCACCTTGGGATCGCCTCTGGCAATCACTGCCGCGCAAACAGATATATGTTTCATAAACAGCTTTCTTTAAATGTAAAAATTATTGAACCATAGATTAAATAAAATCCCTGCCGGCTTGAAGTCAAGGCGAAATACCATAAACTTTGCATTGATATTTTTCTACAACACAGTAATTTATCCGCGTTATATATTTCAGTAAAACCCGGAAAGAAAGGAAATAACTATGCCGATATTTGAATATAAATGCAGAAAATGCGGCGCAGAATTCGAGAAACTGGTGAAAAACAGCCAGGAGAAGACGGCCTGCGCGAAATGCGCTTCCATGGAAGTGGAACGCAAATTATCCGTATTTGCCGCCAGTGTGGCCGGAGCTTCCTCCTGTCCGGCACAGAAAAGCTGCCCCGCCGCTGATTCCCATAAATGCTCCAGCGGCTGCTGTCATCTGAAATGAATAAAAAAGAATTACTGGTGCTGCTTGAGGAATTCAATCACTTTCATCCCGGAAAAGTGCTGGGACAGAATTTCCTTATAGATAACAACCTGCTGGATTTTATCATCCGCACCGCCGATCCTCAGCCGGGTGAAATTATTCTGGAAGTCGGCCCCGGTTTCGGCGCGCTTACCCGCAAGCTGCTGGACGCCGGAGCGGAAGTATTTTCCATCGAATTCGATTACCGGATCTGTGATTTTCTGCGTAAGCATACGCTTCCCGGTAATTTCCACTTGATCGAAGGTGATGCCTGCCAGGTGAGTTTTACTGATTTTCTGCCGCCGGGGAAACCTTTCAGATCAGTGGCGAACCTGCCGTACTCCATCAGCAGCATTTTCCTTGCCAGGCTGCTCGAAATGGAAACGCCGCCGTTAAATATGCTGTTCATGCTTCAGAAGGAAATGGGCATGCGTCTGGCTTCGGGGCCGGGAACCCGCAATTACGGCTCGCTGTCTGTAAGGACACAGCTGCTGTATGACGTAAAATTGCTGCGCACCGTACCGCCGCAAGTGTTTTTCCCGCAGCCGGAAGTGGAGTCGGCGATTGTGCAGTTCAAACTGAAATCTGAAATTCCGGATATGGAATCCCGTCTGCAGGTCAATGAACTGGCGAAAGTTATGTTCGCCCAGAAACGCAAGCAGATATTCAAACCGCTTTTGGGCTTTTATGACCAGCAGGCCGTTGAAAACGCCCTGGCTGAACTGAGTATTTCCCGTGAAGCCCGCGCCGGTGATTTCAGCGCTGACATCTATTTGAAACTTGCAAGATTACTGAACCAATAAGCATAACCGCAAAATGGATTCAAGGAATTTTCAAAAATATCTGTCCCGGATCAAGCGCCCGGCTGCCATTGAACCGGCCCCGTGCCGGCTTTTTCATCATGCGGTGGTCATCCCCGCACTGGCGGAGGCTGACAACCTGCCGGATACGCTTGCCGTGCTGGCGGTCAATAATCACGCCGTTTTAAGTGAAACAATGGTGCTGGTAGTAGTCAATAATTCAACTGAAACTTGCGCAGATAAAGTTAAAGATAATCAACTGCTGCTGTCCGGATTGCGCAATGGCGGTCAACGTTTCTGCGGCGGACTTGTTCCCGGTGAATCGCTGTTCTGGATAGATGCCTCTTCGCCGGGGCTGGAGATCAGTGACAAAGGCGGGGTTGGGGAGGCCAGGAAGCTGGGGATGGATGCGGTTCTGCCGCATCTGGATTTTGCCGCGCGGCCGGTTTCTCCATTGATTTTCTGCCTGGACGCCGACACGCTGGTGGAACCGGGATACTTATTGAGTGCAATTGAGTTTTTTTCCTGTCACCCTGAGCTTGCCGGGGCGGTGTTCCGTTTCAGACATCAGGATTCAAATGACCCTGACGAAAGCGCGGCGATTGCGCGATATGAACTTTTTATGCGTTATTATACTATTGCCTTGAGGCTTGCCGGTTCGCCTTATGCCTATTATTCTCTTGGTTCCGCCACGGTCTGCACCGCGGAGGCTTATGTCAGGGCAGGGGGAATGCGGGAACGCAACGGCGGAGAAGATTTTTACTTCATGCAGGCGTTGCAGAAAACCGGCGGTACCGGACAGATCAACGCCAGTCGCGTATTCCCGTCGTCCCGGCCTTCCGACCGGGTGCCGTTCGGCACCGGCCCCCGGATCCGGGATATCATGCAGGGGAAAAGCCTGAAATTTTACCATCCGGCGATATTTTTTGAATTAAAGAAACTTTACGCCGCCATTGGCGCGATTCATTCTCCGCAGGATTTTTACCGGCTTCCTGAACTGGTTGAAGAAGTTCTTTCACCTGATGCCGCGCGGTTTTTCAAGAATAATGCCTTTGACAAAGCCTGGCCGGACATCTTCCGTCATAACCGGACATCCCGTGAGCGGCTGGCGCAGGCATTCAATACCTGGTTTGACGCTTTCGCCACCCTGAAGTTCATTCATTTCTGTGAAAACAATTTTCCACAGTTTCAAAGAATGGAGCTCAATGACGCTTTCCGGTTGCTGTTCGAGGATGAAAGTATCGCGTTTCCCGCCGGAATATTCGATGATATGCGCACTCTTTTGGACTTTCTCCGGAACGCCGATGAGCGTTTCCCTGATTTACTTTTGTGCTGACCTGCCTGACGTTTTGTTAGATTAAGTGAAAATAATCAGGATTTAATTTGAATAATAGCCATTTTAAGGTTAAAATTATTTTCGAATTAAAGGAAGTATTTTTGAAACTATGAGCAGAAGAAGACAATTAGGTTCAGTTTATACCACTTTCCCGGCTAAGACGGTGAGCGAATGGCTTGGACACAATCTGTTCAAGGTGTTTGCTTCGCTTGTTGCATGTATTCTGTGGACCGGGGTATATTATGTGCTGCTTGGTGTAGTTAATTTCAATAAAAATAACTTTCTTGCCGGCGCCAAGGAGACAACAGTTCTGGAACTTTTCAGAACCGAGGTCAGTAAGTGGGTGCTGGCTGTTACAATGGTGATATTAGTAATATATGTTTTCAGAAGCCATATCGGCGAAAAGGTTAACCGTAAAAAATAGCAAAATGAAGATATTTTTAAAATATTTTTTGTTAGTTGGTTTTGTCGCAATGCTCGCATTATATATGCAGGGTTGCGTGAGAACTATAGACAACAGCAACAAAGTTCCAACCCGCTGTCCGGTAAAAGCATCATATCCGAAGCTTAAAGATTATGTGCTGGATTTCAATCCGGTTATGCCGGGTAAACCGTTTCCCCGGGGCGAGGTCGCGGTTATCAATTTCAGGCTGAGAAATGCAGGGCCCGCGCAGATACTGATAGATGAATGGTATATGGAGGAATCGGATAATATTAGAATATATTACCGCCAGTATTCCCCTGATACTGATCTTGAGAATTTCGACAGGAAATCCTGGAAGTGCATCAATCCCGAGCTGAAACCGCCGGTTAATCATTACCCCTTGATCATCAGTCCGAATAATATTGTTTTTGTGGAAAAGAAAATAGACTTGAAGCAGATCAGTCCTGATGATTTGAGCAGAAGTAAAAAATTCTGGGTTATTGCCGAGCTGGCCTTAAATTCTGTTGATGTCAGAAGCCCCCCGTTTGTTATTGAGCTTAAATGACTCAAAAGGCGATTCCCCGCCGGATGCATTAATGCCGGTTTTATGAAATCGCCGTTGAAAGTTCCCTGACCGGATGTTACATTAAAAAGACTATAAAATTTATAAGCTTATTTTAAAAGGAGTTTGAAGATGAAAGTTATACGTTTATTCGTAATTGCCATGTCCGCCGTGCTGCTGCTGGCCGGCGCCGGCTGCAAATCCACTGAGAAAACCAAGCTCGGCGAATTTGATCCGAACGACAATGAAGCGCTGAAAGTGGCTAAAACTTTTGCCGATGATATTTTGACCGGCGTTAAAACCGACAACTACCAGTTGTTCTGCAAGAATCTTTCTCCCGAAATGAGAGAGAAAATGACTGAAAAAACCTTTAAGGCCACAGTCAAAGAAATGACGGACAGGGTCGGTACGCTTCAGAACTGGACTTATTTAACTGTTATGGATAAAACTCCTTTGAAAGCATTTGTCTGGAAGGCCTCTTTCCAGAAAGAGATCAAAGACAAGGATAACAAGCCGCTTAAACTCGATACCGATATGCTGTTCCAGCTGTTTATCGGGAAGACGGATAAAGGCTATGTGATCCTGATATTTGCATTTCAATGATTTTGAATGAAATTCGCATTTCAACGATCTTGAATCGAATTCGCGTTTTGCCGGAATCTCTGCCAATATAAAGGAGACAGCCAATGAAAGCTCTTACTGAAAAACAAAAAGATATTTTGAATTTTATCGAAGATTTTATGGAAAAAGAAGTGATGGCGCCCACGGTCTACGAGATCGCCGACTTCTTCAAAATTAAGACTTCAACCGTTTTTGCCCATTTGCGCGCACTGCAGCGTAAGAATCAGTTGAACCGCAGTTCGAAAGCCAGAAGCATCAGTCTGCTGAAACCCAGACGCAAATCCAAGCACATGTCTTTCGTGCTCTCCATCCCGCTGCTGGGACGGATCAATGCCGGACTGCCGGCGGAAAGTATTGAGCATAAGGAAGGCGACATTTTTATTGATACCGCCCTGATCGGCAAGAAAAGTGCGGACAAAGCATTTGCGCTGCGCGTTCAAGGCGAAAGTATGCGTGATATCGGAATCTATCAGGATGATGTTGTAATCGTCAAGCAGATAGAGGAACCCAAGTCCGGCGATATTGTCGTCGCCCTGGTAAATGAGGAAGTGACTGTCAAAACCATCTATTTCCATAAAGGCGGACGCGTCGAACTGCGTCCGGCCAATTCAGATTTCAGTCCGCAATTCTATCCGGCCGCCCAGGTTAGAATCCAGGGCAAAGTCGTAGGGTTGCAGCGCGAATACTGATATTCATTGTTAACACTCAAGACAAAAAAAATCCGGGTTTCCCCGGATTTTTTTTTTGACCATTACTCTATGTGAATAATGGTCTATTCTACAGTCGGTTTGGAAAATTATTCTTTTTCCTTGCCGTCCAGTTCTTTCAACGCTGCTCTGCGGCTCAGGCGGATTTTTCCGCTCTGGTCAATGTCGATGACTTTGACGGTGACAAAAGAGCCTTCAGTACAGATGTCGGTTACCTGTTTCACGCGGTAATCGGCCATTTCGGAGATATGCAGCAGGCCGTCGAGTCCCGGCATGATTTCGACGAAAGCGCCGAAATCTTTGACGGAGGAGACTTTGCCGCGGTAGATCTTGCCGATTTCCGGCATGGCGGTGCAGCCGAGAACGCGGTTCTTGGCGTCTTCCAGCGCTTCCGGATCGGGAGCGAGGATCTTGACGGTGCCGTTGTCGTCAACGTCAATCGAAGCTCCGGTTTCTTCGGTGATTGCCTTGATATTCTTGCCGCCCGGGCCGATCAGCGCGCCGATCTTGTCCGGACTGATTTTGACGATTACCATCTGCGGGGCGTTCGGGCTGATTTCCGGACGCGGGGCCGGCATGCAGGCCTGGATTACATCGAGGATTTTCATCCTGGCGATGCGGTTGCGTTCCATGCCCTTGCAGAGCAGGTCAATGGAGATGCCCGGCAACTTCAGGTCAAGCTGGAAGCCGGTGATGCCTTCACGGGTGCCGCAAACTTTGAAGTCCATGTCGCCGAAGTGGTCTTCCGCGCCGATGATGTCGGTAAGCAGCAGTTCCTTGCCGCTGTCGTCAGTGACCAGGCCGCAGGAGATTCCCGCTACCGGAGCAGTGATCGGCACGCCCGCGTCCATCAGTGCGAGGATTGCGCCGCAGACTGAGGCCATCGAGGTGGAACCGTTGGAGGACATGACTTCGGATACGCAGCGGACGACATACGGGAAATCCG
Organism: uncultured Lentisphaeria bacterium; assembly: GCA_903840185.1. Lineage (GTDB taxonomy): Bacteria > Verrucomicrobiota > Lentisphaeria > Victivallales > Victivallaceae > CAIPAT01. The sequence goes on from CAIMFA010000768.1 coordinate 5,885, forward strand.
CAGGAATGACTTTCGCGACGGAACGTTCGGCCAGATTGCCGTGTCCGATCTCGCGTCTGCCGGGTCCCATGATTCTGCCGACTTCGCCTACGCTGAAATTCGGGAAGTTGTAATGCAGGTAGAAGCGTTTTGAAAGCACGCTGGGCCTGCCGGTGATGTTGTCATATTCCTGGGAGTCTTTTTCGCCGCCGAGGGTGGTGATGACCAGCGCCTGGGTTTCGCCGCGGGAGAAAAGTCCGCTGCCGTGTACAACCGGCAGAATTCCGACTTCCGCTGAAAGCGGTCTGAGTTCGTCAATACCGCGTCCGTCGGGACGGAACTGTTTTTCGAGAATCGCATTACGGGTGGTTTCTTTTACCAGATCATCGGAACATTTGCGGATTTCCAGTTCGAAATCAGCATTTTCCATATCTGGGAACTGCGGTCTGAGGGTTTCCGCCGCCGCACTGAAAATGGCGTCAAGCGCCAGCAGACGGTCGGTTTTGCCGGGAACCAGACAGGCGGCTTCCAGTTTGCCCGCGCAAAATTCGCGGAGCGCTTTTTCAATCGCTTCCGGAACCAGATACAGTTTCGGGGTCTTTTTCGCTTTGCCGGCTTTGGCGGCCAGTTCCAGCTGTGCAGCGACCTGGACTTTTACGATTTCGTTGGCGAATTCCATCGCAGCCTTCAGGTCTGCTTCGGAACATTCATTGGCTTCGCCTTCGATCATGATTACTTTATCCGGAAGTCCGGCGTAAATCAGTTCCATTGAGCTCTTTGACATTTCGGCATGAGTCGGGTTCGCGATGAACTTGCCGTCCACGCGGCCTACGCGCAGTGCGCCGATCGGGCCTTGAAACGGGAGGTCGGAGACGGTGAGCGCGGCTGATGCGCCGAGCATGCAGAGCACGTCTGCGTCATTCTGTTTATCCGCGCTTAACAGCAGCGCCTGCACCTGCACTTCGTCGAAATAGCCTTTCGGGAAGAGCGGACGCAGCGGCCGGTCGGTGACGCGGCAGGTCAGAATTTCTTTTTCGCTGGGACGCCCTTCACGTTTGATGTAGCCGCCGGGGAATATGCCCGCCGCGCTGTATTTTTCACGATAATCGACCTGGAGCGGAAAGAAGTCCGTACCGGGACGCGCCGGGCCGGTACATGCCGCCGCCAGAACTATCGTGTCGCCAAGTCTGATCAGACAGGCGCCGTTAGCCAGGTTGGCCATTTTCCCGGTTGAGATTTCCATGGTGCGGTTTTCGCCGATACTGAAGATTACTTTTTCTTCTGCCATTGTTGTTGTTCCTCTTTTTGTCCTTGATAAACAGTATTATAAATATGTTTTGCCGTTTAGTTGGACGGTTTTTGCCGCTGCCGGGAATTTTTCTCCACAATTGTGCAGCAGGCTGATTGCTTACTTGTAGTTTGCGGTAGAGAAATGGAGAAGTCAAAACTTTTTTGCGGAATCGCGGTATCAAAACCCGGGATGTCCCGGAATCTGATAGCGGCCGAATTCCACATCATATTATTCAACTTTTTCCAGTCTCTACTGAAAACCGTTGATAATTAATATAGCAGTATCTAGAGGTAATTCCAAAATTATTTTGGTATTTTAAGGTTTTTTCCGGTATTTTGACGCCTTTTACTCATTTTTACGTGGCGCTGCCACGCTTGAATTCGCAAAAAACATCAAAATCCTCGGAAAAATTCCTGAAAATCCTTTCAAAAAGTATTTCTGTAATTACCTCTTATAGTATAAAAGCAAACAGGCTGCCGTTTTGAAGCGGCAGCCCGTAATGTATTCAATAACATTGAACGTTATTTTCTGCGGATATCGAGTTCAGCGGTCAACTTGACATACATGTCGAAGTTTTCTTTGCTGAGGTAGTCCAGAAGACTGCGTCTGCGGCTGACCATTGCCATCAGACCGCGGCGGGTGCTGTGATCTTTCTTATTCGCTCTCAGATGTTCGGTCAGGTGCTTGATCCGCTGGGTGAGCAGCGCGACCTGTACTTCAGGGGATCCGGTGTCGCCTTCTTTTCTGGCGTACTTCTTAATAACAGTTGCCTTTTTCATAATATTCCCTTTTGTGTTTCGTGTCCGGCAGCTCTGTTGTCAGGCTTAACAGCAGTACCGCGCAGACCGTTTTTTAATAACAGAACTATAAAAATACTCCAGTTTCCATTTTTTGCAAATCAGCTTTTCCGTACAAACACTAAAAAGTCAGTAAAATAGGTAATGATTAGTAGGTCAGTGCACAATTAATATTCCTGATTAATCCTGATGAGGCTTCTGCGTGGTAGAAGACATTCGCTGGTTCCGGCGTCTAGTTGCTCTATGTAGTTTTCGGGATTTTTGCTTTTGTACAAAATACGGCAAGTAAAGTGAATGCGAGTGCAGGTAACGCCAATAGAAATATCTCACCAACCATTCCTAGTAAGAAAGCCAAAGGCGAACCGTCACCATTGCGTCGCTCCATTCCGCCTTCCTGAATCATGAAAAGTATTCTTCTGAATAATTGTATTCCATACACAGCCCCAAATAAAATGGCGGATATCGCGGTTACAAATCTGGAGAATTTCTCTTTTTTTAAAACTTTTCGCGTTACACGAACCATTATGATCGCTAAAATGCAAAGCACACCAAATAATATCCATTTAGAATTCCAAAGTGATACGAAGAGAGAGAACGCCAGAAAAGGGCTATAAATGACCAGATAACCTATTGTAATTGTAACTCGAAGATTCATTCTTTCGCTCTAAAATTTTAGCTTAGTTGAAACGATTCGTTAGGCTTCAATCACTTTATTCATATCGATCTCGTAACCAGCTTTGCGAAGTTCTTTTGCGATTGCTATATGCCACGCCTCATGGCTGTCTAAAGGAATATAAACAATCCCACTTATATCGTTTGGGATATCAACATCTCCTTTTACCAGCGCACATACATTCTGACGTCCGAGCTTGCCGATAAAATAGCCATGTTCAAAAACAACGTTTTGTCGTGCTCGTGGTTTTAAACTCTTACCGGCAAGGCCGCCTATATCGCACGGAGTGTACAAAACGATGGCAAATCCAACATTCGCATGTTCTTCTATTTTTTCGATTATTGTTTTTCCCGAGCTTGCCTGCTCATGAAGAAT
>CAIMFA010000769.1 GCA_903840185.1 uncultured Lentisphaeria bacterium
AGGAAAAATATTCCCTGGAGAAACTGGTCAGCAGACAGACTCCGCCGGCCTTTCTCTGGCACACCGCTGATGACGGGAGCGTTCCGGTGGAAAACAGTCTGATGTTCAGCCTGGCGCTGAAGGAGCATGCGATCCCGTTTGAACTGCATGTGTTTCCGGCAGGCCGTCACGGGCTCGGCCTGGCTCCGGAACAGGCGAATATCGCCGTCTGGCCGGAACTGTGCCTGACCTGGCTGAAAGACATGGGCTGGTAATCAGTTCTGGATGATTTTCCGGATGCTGGGAATGCCGCCGTGGCGGACAATGTCGCCACGGTTCATATAAATAATGTCTTCGCAAATGTTGGTGGTTAAATCCGCAATGCGTTCCAGATAGCGCGACACGCTGAGCATATTGAGATAATAATCAACGTTCTCCGGATGCTTCTGGATTAATGCCTTTACATCTTTGAACATCTGACAATTATATTCATCCACGATATCGTCTTTTTCGATGACTTCGAGCGCCAGCACCTCATTCATATAAATCAATGAATCGAGCGCCCCTTTGAGCATGCTCCGGGTTATATCCATCATCGGTTTGAAATCGATTTCCCCTTTGCAATTTTTACCCTCGGCAATGGCTTTGGCGCGTTTGGCGATATTGGAACCGAGATCGCCGATGCGTTCCAGGTCATTGTTGACTTTCAGGCAGGCGACTACATAGCGCAGATCGCTGGCCACCGGCTGATAGAGCGCCAGAATTTTCAGGCATTCCTCTTCAATGGCGATTTCCTTCTTGTCAATGGTCTCGTCATTATCTATGACTTTGAGCGCTTTTTCCGCATCGTTTTCAACGGCGGCGTCAACGGCGCTTCTGACCGCGTTCTCCACCATTGAACATAGTATCAGGATATCTTTTTTCAGATTGGCGATGGCGTTGTTCAGATGAATATTCATTTCACTCTCCTGTCGTTTTGTAAATATTATAGAGCATATATCAACCGAATCTTCCGGTAATATAATCTTCGGTCTGCTTGTTTGCAGGGCTGGTAAAGATTTTTTCCGTGATTCCGAATTCAATTATTTTTCCCTGGAAATAAAAAGCGGTGTAATCGGATATTCTGGCCGCCTGCTGCATATTGTGAGTCACTATGACGATGGTGAATTCCTGCTTGAGCTCTTCAATCAGATCCTCCACTTTCAGGGTGCCGACCGGGTCGATCGCGGAAGTCGGCTCGTCCATCAGCAGCACTTCCGGTTCGCCGGCGATGGCGCGGGCGATGCAGAGCCGCTGCTGCTGTCCGCCGGACAGCGCCATGCCGCTTTTTTTCAGCTTGTCTTTGACTTCATCCCACAGCGACGCTCCGCGGAGCGCTTTTTCCACGCGCTCGACAATTTCGCTTTTTGACAGTGAAAAGTGTAATTTCAACGGATAGGCGACATTGTCGAAAACGGACATCGGAAACGGAGTTGGTTTCTGGAAGATCATGCCGACTTTGCGGCGCAGTTCCAGGATGTCCACACTATTGTCGAGAATGTTTTCCCCGTCCAGGAGGATACTTCCATCCGCGCGCTGTTCCCGGTACAGTTGATAGATGCGGTTGAAAGTCCGCAGCAGGGTGGATTTCCCGCAGCCGGAGGGGCCGATGATGGCGGTGACCTGCTTCTCCAGAATGTCGATGTTGTTGTCGAAAAGCGCCTGATGCGCTCCGTAATAAAAATTCAGATTACGGACCGATATCTTGGTGCTTTTCTTCTCTTCCGGTTGATGGTTGATGATATTGCTATTTTCCATGTTTGCTGTCCTTGAATAATAATCTGCATGAGATGTTTAAAATCAATATCGCCGCGGTAATAATCAGCGCCGCGCCCCATGCCCGGGCGTGCATTTCCGGAAACGGCGAATTCGTGGCGTATTCAGTAATCGTGATGGTCAGATTCGAGGTCGGCTGGGTGAAATATCCCGACGGCCAGCTGTCGCTGCAAAGCGCGGTGAACAGCAGCGGCGCGGTTTCCCCGCTTACCCTGGCAACCGCCAGCAGCACGCCCGTCATCAACCCGGTTTTCGCGGCGCGGCAGATAATGTTCAGCGTCGCTTTCCAGCGTGGTGCGCCCAGTGCCAGCGCGGATTCACGGAGAGCGTCAGGAACCATCATCAGCATGTCTTCGGTGGTGCGCAGCACTACAGGGAACATGATGATGGACAAGGCAACGGAGCCTGCCAGTCCGGAAAAACTTTTCGTGGTGTAAACCATCAGCGCGTAAACGAATAATCCAACGATGATTGAAGGAATTCCCATCATCACATTTGCGGAGAATCTGATGACATTGCCGAGCCTGCTGCCCTTGGCAAATTCCGCCAGATAGATTCCCCCGAGCAAACCCGGCGGAACCCCGATGACTACGGCACCCAGCGTAATGAAAATTGTGCCTAGAACGGCATTGGCCACCCCCCCGTCCGGAATGCCGTACGGTTTGGTCGGCTCGGTGAAAAATGCCCAGGAAAAACAGCGGAACCCGTTGTCAAAAACGGTGTATAAAATCCAGCCCATAAATAACAAGGCCAGCCCGACAGTCATAATTGAAGCGGCAGTAACTGCCAGGTTAATCGTTTTTCTGTAAAAAAGACCGCGTTTTATCATTATTTTTCCCCCATCTGTCTGCTAACCCTGTTGAGCCAGAATTGAGCAAGCACTTGAATCAGGAAAGAGATTGCCAGAAGAATCAAACCCAGTTCAAACAGCGCGCTTCTGAAAACGCCCTGAGCCTCAGCGAAATTGTTGGCCAGCGTGGCGGAAATGGTAGTACCGGCCTGGTAAAGCGAAGTCGGCATTTTCTGAACGTTGCCGATAACAAACAGCACGGCCATGGTTTCTCCCACGGCGCGTCCCAGTCCCAGAAAAATTGCTCCGAGCAGACCGCGGGATCCGTAGCGCATGGTAATATCGAGAGTGACTTCCCAGGAAGTCGCGCCGGCGCCGAACGCCGATTCTTTAAGTACCGGCGGCACCATCCGGAACACGTCGCGCATAACCGCGCAGATGAACGGCAGAATCATCACCGCCAGGATTATTCCTGAAGTCAGGAAACCGAACCCGTTATATTCCCCGGCAAAAAGCGGGGTCGCGCTTAAATGCAGCGTATCCGCCAGGAACGGCTGAACATAAGTCTGCATGAACGGGACAAAAATAAACAACCCCCACATGCCGTAAATAATACTGGGGATAGCCGCCAGCAGATCAATCGCATGACTCAGCATGTTGCTTAAGGCTGGAGGCGCGGTTTCAACCAGAAACATCGCAACGATAAAGCTTAACGGAACGGCAATAATCACCGCGATTGCCGTTGTCACCAGAGTTCCGGCAATCGCAGGCAGAGCGCCGTACAGATTTTTTACCGGATCCCATTCGCTGGAAAACAGAAAGTCGAACCCGAAGGTTTTGATTGCCGGAATTGAGCTCCAGGATAGCTGAATAAAGAAACCAGTCATCACCGCCACTGCCAGCAATGCGCAGACAGCGGTGGTGATTTTGAAAAGCTGATCCGCCGCATCCGGCGATATCAGTTGTTTTTTCGAATTGTCCATTAAATACTCTTATTACTCTTCTGACTTATAGTTGACCGGTTTGCCGTCTGCGACCACGGATTTATCCCAGGCTGATTTGATCAGCGTGAAAACATTTTCCGGGATCGGGACATATTTTAAATTGGTCGCGCTTTGCGCGCCTTCAGTGAAACACCATTTGAAATATTTGAGCATGGCTTCGGCTTTGGCTTTGCTCGCCTGGTTTTTATAAATAAGAATAAAGGTGGCTCCGGTTATCGGCCATGAATCCTTGCCGGGCTGGTCGTTCAGTTCCATATAAAAAGCCTGAGCATTCTTCCAGTCGGCGTTGGCGCCGGCCGCCTGGAACGTGCTGATTTCCGGTTTGACAAAATTGCCGTCGCGGTTTTTCAGCATAATGGTCGGAATTTTTGTCTCCAGCGCATAAGTATATTCGACGTATCCGATGGCGCCCGCGATTTTCTGCACATTATTGCAGACCCCGGGGTTCTTCTGTCCGCCGATACCGACCGGCCATTTTACGGACTTGTCGCAGCCGACATCTTTTTTCCATTCGGCGGATACTTTCGCGAGATAATCGGTAAATATCCAGGTGGTGCCGGAACTGTCGGAGCGATGCACTACATTTATTTTAATGTCCGGAAGCTTGACGCCGGGATTGAGATCGGCGATGGCTTTGTCGTTCCATTTCTTGATGTTGCCGAGAAATATATTGCCCAGTGTTTCGCCGTCAAGTTTGAGCTGATTGGTCGTTATGCCGGGTACATTGACGATGACGACCACGCCGCCCATCAGCATCGGAAACTGAAGCAGCCCGTCTTTGTCCAGTTCTTCCTGTTTAAGCGGATTGTCGGTTGCGCCGAAATCCACGGTTTTGGATTTGATTTGATTAATACCGGCCCCCGATCCCACTGACTGATAATTTATTCTGGTGCCGCTGGCTTTCTGGTAGTTGTAAGTCCAGACCCGGTAAACCGGTTCCGGAAATGACGCCCCGGCGCCGTTAATGGTTTCCGCGCAGAATCCCGATACCGCCAATCCGGCGGTGACTGACAGCACTGCTGTTTTTTTGAACCAGTTCATTTGTTCTCTCCTGATTAGTTTAGAGGTTAACAATCAACATAAAGTTACTCCTCAATTGTTAGGATTTTGTTAGGACGCAATTAGAAATGAAATAAACTTGTAAAAAGGTTTTATGTGTATATAGTTATCACCTTATAAATAAACAACTTAAATAGAGTAATGCGGCACCATGAAATTGTTTTTCAATTCCATGAGTATATATTTGGCATAACTTTTGTTAAAAATTTGTATTTACCTCAAGGCAAGCATTGGCAATATGGCGATATTGAGCTATTTATTAAAGGTGTTATTTTGAATATATTGAAACCGGGAAGTAAAGATATGAAGAAAATGAAAGTGTCATGCGTCGGCTGTTCGCTGGCCGATTTTGTTTATGCCCATGTTGATTTCAGCAGCGATGCGTTTAAAAAATATATGTCGAAGTCCGACGGCGACGGCGGTTTGAATCCTGGGCATCTGGTATTTACTGAAGGCCTGGAAGAATTTTCCGGAAAGCCGTTTGAGCTGATAAAAAATGAAATTACCGGCGGCGTCAAACCGGATGCGTTTAATATTGGCGGCCCGGCGATAGTCGCACTGATCAATGCCGCGCAGCTGCTTTACGATCAGAATATTGAGTTCGATTTTTACGGCGCGCTTGGTCAGGACGATACTGCGGAGAAAATCCTCTCCATCCTTAAACAGACTCCGGTTAATATTGACAATTACATTCAGGTACCCGGATTTTCTCCGTTTACCGATGTTTTTTCCGACCCCGGTTATCACGGCGGCAAAGGCGAACGCACCTTTGTCAACAATATCGGGTCTGCATGGAAATACACTCCGGAAATGCTGGGAGAAAGTTTTTTTGACGCGGATATCGTATTTTTCGGCGCCACGGCGCTGGTGCCGCTGATTCACGACCATTTGACCACGCTGTTGAAAAAAGGCCGGGAGAAGGGTTGCGCCAATATTGTCACCACGGTTTTTGATTTCAGGAATGAAAAGAAAAACGCCGGCGGCAAATGGCCGCTGGGCGAAAGCGATGAGTCTTACCGCCTGATAGACCTGCTGATTGTGGACTGGGAGGAAGCGATGAAACTCAGCGGGAAAAAGAATCTTGATGATGCGGTGGCATTTTTTACCGGTAACGGCCTGCACTCACTTATTATCACGCATGGCGCTGAAAACTTTTATGTGTGGTCTGACGGCTCATTCTTCAAGAAGCAGGAATTGACCGCGCTGCCGGTCTGCAAGCTGGTCGGCGAACGTATAAAAGAAAATCCGGCATCGCGCGGCGATACCACCGGCTGCGGCGATAATTTTGCCGGCGGCGTGCTGGCATCCGTCGCCAGGCAGTTCTATGACGGCAGAGAGGGCAGTATGGATATTATCGAGGCCAGCTCGTGGGGATGCGCGTCAGGCGGTTTCGCCTGTTTTTATATCGGCGGAACCTTCCTGGAAAAATTCCCCGGCGAGAAAAAAGCCGGAGTGTCTGAATTTCAGCAGGCTTTCATGAAGCAGCTTTCCGCTGACTGAACCACCTTTTCCGGCGGTTGCGGCACGGACTTCGTGGACAGCACGGACTGTCGTGGACATTTGCCGGTCAGACGACCGGCGCTTCCTGGTGGTATTACGCCATTCCGGCTGGAAACATGCCCATAGGACCTATAGGCCCCATAGGACCCATCCCGGCTTTCAGAAACCCGCACTCTGTGGTTAATTAGAATAAACTCAGGAGCGGAAAATCATAGACGCGGTTGAAATTTGGTGTTTCAGGAGGTTTATTATGAGGAATAAAATTGGAGATATACATGACGCCCGATGAACTGGCAATAATTGGCAAAGAAGCCCTGGCCCGGATAAAGCATCTCGGAGCCTATTTAAAGATAGACGAAAAAGTACAGCAGACCCGTGAGATTGAGGAAAAGATGCTGGCGCCCAACTTCTGGGACAAGCGCGAAGAAGCACAGCAGCTCATGGGGATGCTCAGCATTTGTAAAAATGTGTGCAACCCGTATAACCGTCTATGCCGGCAGGTGGAGGATTTTGCGGTACAATGCGAATTCGCCAAAGAGGATCCGGAAATGTGCGAAGAGGCATCGGCCGCCTGGGCAAAGCTTTCCGTCGAACTGGAACAGGTGGAGCTGCTGAGTTTTCTGTCCGGCAAATTTGACGGCAACAATGCTTATTTTTCAATTCATGCCGGAGCCGGCGGTACTGAGTCCTGCGACTGGGCTTCAATGCTCATGCGCATGTACCGGCGGTGGTTTGAACGCCGCGGCTGGAAAGACGAAATCATTGATATTCAGCAGGGCGATGAAGCCGGCATCAAAAGCGTAACCATAAGAGTCGAGGGCGAATTCGCCTACGGCTATTCCAGAGCGGAAAACGGCGTCCACCGGCTGGTGCGCATTTCGCCGTTTGACAGCAACGCCCGCCGTCATACCTCATTTGCCTCCGTTGACGTCTTTCCCGAAATCAGCGATGACGTCGAAGTCGAAATTGATGAAAAAGATCTGCGCGTGGACACTTACCGTTCCAGCGGCGCCGGCGGCCAGCACGTCAACACCACCGACAGCGCCATCCGCATTACCCACATTCCCACCAACATTATTGTGGCGTGCCAGGCGGAACGTTCACAGCATAAAAACCGCGCCACCGCCATGAAAATGCTGAAAGCGCGGCTGTATGAACGGCAGGAGGAGGAACGGCGCAAGGAAGCCGACCAGATCCGCGGGGTGAAAACTGAAAACAGCTGGGGCAACCAGATCCGTTCCTATGTGCTGCATCCGTACCAGATGGTGAAAGATTTGCGCACTGATGTTGAAACCGGCAATACCGCGGCGGTGCTGGACGGCGACCTGGACCGTTTCGTTGAAGCCTGGTTGAAATCCACGACAAAATAAATATGGCAAACAGCAAAAAATCATTTTATGTCTGTGAATTGTCTGCGGAGCAGATAGCTCAGCTGGAGGCTGTTCTAAAGGAACGGTGCTGGGCGTTCAAGGAAGTTCCATACGCTCACTGGCAGGCCTCGCTCGACAAAACTAATGTCACCGCCTATCTGAGCGGAAAGACTACTGTGCAGGGTAAAAACCTCGAAGAGCTGGTTTTATACGTCATTGAGCCGGAAATATTAAAGAGCGCCGGATTCGGGTATGAAGATTTGCTTGGCACTGCCAACGATAGCGCCGCCAAGTCTGAACCGGAACCGGAAGAGCCGTTTACTCCTCACGGCGGGATTGATGAAAGCGGCAAAGGCGACTTTTTCGGTCCGCTGGTCATCGCCTCCGTTTTTGCTGATGACGTCACGCAGAAAAGATACCGTGAGATCGGAGTGCGCGATTCAAAAACGATCAAGAGCGGCAAAAAGATCAAGGAAATGGCGGACGCGATCAGAAAAGCGTCCGGCGGCAAATTTGTCGTGGTGACAATCGGCCCGGAATCTTACAACCGCCTGTACAATAAGATCGGCAATCTCAACCGGCTGTTGGCCTGGGGTCATGCCAGAGCTATAGAAAATCTGCTGGACAAAGCGCCGGAATGCCCGCGGATGCTGTCGGATAAATTCGGTTCCGAGCACCTGATCCGCAACGCCCTGCTGAAAAACGGGCGCAATGTAAAACTTGAACAGCGTACCAAAGCTGAAAGCGATGTGGCGGTGGCGGCGGCGTCAATACTGGCGCGGGACATGTTCCTGAGCCAGATGGACAAATTAAGCGCCGCCTTGCATCTGGAACTGCCGCGCGGGGCTAGCCCCGCCGTTGAAACTGTTGCCAGAGAGCTGGTTGCCAGACATGGCGCGGATGAGCTGGGAAAATATGCAAAACTTCATTTTAAAACCCTGGAAAAAGTACTGCCGGGATATGTCAGGCCCGGCAAGGAGGCAATGCAGGAAAATGGCTAACAGACAAGGCAAAATCAATCAGGAACATTTTATTAAGACTCCCGACGGCAGGAGTGTTACCCTTTTTACGCTGGAAAATGGCGAAGGCGGCAGCGTCTCGATTATTGACTACGGTGCCACGGTCGTTTCGCTGAAGGTGCCGGACCGGGCCGGAAAAACGCGGGATGTTGTACTCGGGTTTAAAAAACGCGAAGATTATCTGGAGAATGCGGCGTATTTCGGCAGCACCATCGGCCGCTGTGCCAACCGGGTTGCAAAAGCCCGTTTTGTGCTTGAAGGCAAAACGTATAGCATGACAACGCCTGCTAAAGAGGGTAACGGACTGCATGGCGGCAGAAACGGATTCCACAAAGTTCTCTGGAAAGCAACGCCGATGGAGAATTCGCTGGGACCGGCGCTGCGGCTTCAATATGTCAGCAAGGACGGGGAAGAGGGCTTTCCCGGCCAGCTGACAGTGTCGGTAGTTTATACTTTGACCTGGGATAACTTTCTGAGGATTGATTACACGGCGGAAACCGACCGCACGACCATCGTTAATCTGACCAACCACAGCTATTTCAATCTGAACGGAGAAGGCAGCGGGTTGATTGTTGATCATGAGTTGTGGGTCGGGGCCGGATTTTATACTCCGATTGAAAAGCGTCTTCCGACCGGTGAAATATTGTCGGTAAAACGGACCCCGGCGCTGGATTTTAATGCTCCGGCGCTGATCAGTTCGAAGATCAATGACACGCCGAAGGGTTATGATCTGAACTATGTGCTGAACCGCCGCACCAATCCTGAGCGGGAAGCAGTAGCATGGGTTTCTTCGGCTGAATCCGGCATCATGATGGAAGTGTTCACCTCGGAACCCGGAGTTCAAGTCTATACTTCGGAAGTGCTGGATGAAGGTGATGTTCCCGTCGGCAAAAACGGGAAAAAATATCCGAAAAGAGCGGGGATATGCTTCGAAACCCAGCATTTTCCGGATTCCCCGAATCAGCCGCATTTCCCGTCAACCGAGCTTAAGCCCGGCGAGAAATATCAGAGTTTCACGGTTTACCGTTTTTCCGTCATTTCCTGAGCTGGACTAACGCGGCAAAGGGTTTAAAGCCGTTGCTGCAATACCGGGTGTTCCTGCGGAATAGGATGCGGGTTCGTTGTTTTTCCGGCGGTAGTGGCCCGGGGCCAGCCCGGTTTCACGCTTGAAGCTGCGGGAGAACGTGTGCTGGTCGGGAAAATTCAACATATCCGAGATCTGGATTAAACTCAAGTTGGAATACGCCAGCAGGCTGATGGCTTTATTGATAATCAGGCGGCGGACGAATTTCATCGGAGTCGTTCCCAGTTCCTGCTGGAACACCCGGATAAAGTGATTTACCGACATGCCGGCCGCCGCCGCCAGCTTGTCCAGCGAAATATCGCCGGACGTAAGGTTTTTCCTGATGTAAAAAATGGCTTCGTTCATTCTCGGATCGAGCGCACGGCTGAACTTGTGCCCGGAACCATCCTGCTCCTGGCGGTAGCGCAGAATCAGGATGTGGAGATAATGTTTCTTGATTTCGTTTTCCACATCGTTGTCCAGAATGTCCCCGGTGAAAACCGCGTCGAAGATATCTTTGTAATCCGCGACCTGGATTATGCCCGGTTTCAGTCCGCGGTACAGCGCATTGTCGTCTTCGGGCATGAACTTGGCGGCATTAATCCTGGACGGAGTGAACGACTCGATGCTGTGCATGCAGCCCGGCGGAATCAGAATCGCCCGGGAATCATCAATATAATCGATTTTACCTTCAATACATACCTTCAATTTGGTTTCGGTGTCGAAATAATGGTCCATCTGCCAGTACTCGTGGCAGTGATAGCCAGTGGTGTGAGGCGAAATTCTGGTCGTATGCAGTACTAAAATTTTCATAATCAATAACCTTTAACAAACTCAACAATCCGTCCCGCAAGGCGGGAGAATATCCAATATCCAATGTCCAACTAACAGCCTCAATACTCAAAATCCAAATAGAAAAGAACTAATACTCCGTTCCGCAATGCGGAACGGAGTACTGGATATTCAGTGCAAAATTCCCTTTTGCAGGATTTTTTAAGATCCGCTAATTACTTTTTCAGCAGATATTGCGGCTCGTCAGTACGGAACGGACAGGCCGGGAATCCTTCTTTATTATACAAATTAGCCTCAACCGGATAGGTGTCCCAGGCATAACGGACATTGACCGGCGTTTTGACCTGCTCTGAAGCCACGACTACTGTATTGCCGTCAATTACCGCGCTGGCCCAGACGAACTTGCCATCTGCTCCGGCAATCGCAAACTGACCAAGCGGGCCGCCTTTGGCGACCAGGCCGGAACCCGCATTTTTATAATAAATGCGGATTTTGCCGCCTTCAATCTGCATCTTTTCGAACATCGGTCCGGCGCTGATGATATTCATGCCGTACATCACGCGTTCAGCTTCTTTGGCCAGGCGGAAACCGACATCCTGCTTGTTGGTCGGGTGAATGTCGGAATGATCGCCGATGTCAATGCTTACCGCCATGCCGGTATTGGGTACGTTCAAGGTCGCGGTCTGCACTTCGCGGAGTTTGGCCCATGACGGATCGCGCGGTTCACGCCCTTTCCAGAAACCTTCAGGGAGACGGGATTTCGGCGAATGTTTTTCAAAGGCGGCAAGCTGAACGAAGAAGAAACCGAATTCCGGATCGTTCCATAGTGTGCGCCAGTTTTTGATAAGGAGCTGGTGCAGAATCATGTAATCCTGAGCATTGCCGGCATTGGATTCCCCCTGGTACCAGATAGCGCCGCGCATCGGATAGACGGTCCACGGCGCGACCATTGAATTGTAGAGTGTCGCCGGGAAGTTGGGGCTTTTGATGCCAGCCTGGGTTGGCGGAGAAACATTCGGACGCTCCGGAATCGCCTTCGGATCAATGGCGAATTCGACGCGGCGGCTCCACTTTCCGGCCAGATCAATTTTCTTCGACTTGTCGTCAGCCGGAGCCAGCGTTACCGGACCGTTGACGCTGCCTGCATAAATGTAGTCAATCACGCGGATGGCAATGGTGTTTGTTCCGGCTTTTACCAGTTTTCCCGGAATATTGTAATTGCGGGGGGCTGCCCAGTATCCAGGCACATCGGAGCCGGTGCTGCCGACAAGTTCGCCGTTGAAGAAGGTCTGGTCGCAGTCATCAATAGAGCCGATCGCCAGCGTGAGATTCTTATTCGCCCAGTCTGCCGGAACATCAATCGTGCGGCGGACCCAGATAACTCCGTCGATTCCAGGGGCGTCCACATCGCCGGGGAGGTCGAGTTTCTCCCAGCCGGTCATGTCGATTGATTCGTCTTTCCAGTTGGCGGCTTTCGCGGTTTCAGCCTTGTATTTTCCGAAAAATGCCGATTCCCAGTCCTTGAATTTCTTTTCATATTCCGCCTTGAGCCTGGTGACTTCCGCTTCTGCGTCCTCATTCTTTTTGCTCGCAGTGGCAATTGTGGTAAGTTCTTTGGTGCGGCCGGCGCTCTTGTAGCCTTCAATGCTGATCCAGCTTTCTATCGGCGTACCGCCCCAGGAACTGTTTATCAAACCGACTGGTACCTTCAAGTCCTGATTCAGCTGGCGTCCGAAAAAGTAACCGACGCCGCTGAAAGCGGGAGCGCTCGCGGGAGTGCAGACTTCCCAAACCGGACCGGCGATCTCATGCTGGGGGCCGGCAGGTGAGGTCGAACTCTTGGCGCATGTATTGAAGAGACGGATTTCAGGATGCGACGCGTTGGCGATTTCGTTTTTCGCATCGTTGCAGCTTCTCAAACTGAACTCCATATTCGACTGGCCGGAGCAGATCCAGACCTCGCCGATGAGCACGTCGGAAAATGTCACTTTGTTCTTGTCATCTTTGCCTTCGACAGTCACCACATACGGGCCGCCCGCCTTCATGGCTGGAAGCGTTGCCACCCATTCGCCTTTGTTATCTGCAACAGCGCAGACACTGCTGGAGCCGATTGTAACCTTGACAGACTCGCCGGCCGGACAATTGCCGCTGATTTTTACCGGACGCTCGCGCTGGAGCACCATGTGATCGCCGTAAACCTTGTGAACCGTAAAGGATCCGGCCGTTTTTTCCGGAGCAAACCATGATTGGCATCCGGCCAGGACAGCCGCCGCCACCAGCGATGCAACGAGTAACCCGAGTCGTCTCATACAAATCTCCCTGTTTTTTTGGTGATTATATTTCTCTTAACCGGTTATATAACTCATTTAAGATAGCGATTAAATCAGCTTTTCCAAGTCTCCCCGATAGATATATTTATTAAGGCAGAGATAAGTGAGGAGTGAGGAGTGAGGAGTGAGGAGTGATCTTCCAGTATCCAGCCTCCAGACGCTTCTTCATTCCCATTACGACAGTACCGCCAAAAGTCCGCACTATTAGTTAAATCATTGAATATTAACTATTTATCTTATTTTGGTGCTTGATTATTTATCAGGCCGTGCTATCTTATCTACTTAACTATAAGGATGTTATGTAAATATGATATATCG
>CAIMFA010000770.1 GCA_903840185.1 uncultured Lentisphaeria bacterium
AACGTTTAAAACATAGAAGTCTAAAACAAAGAGACTAAGGATTTGATATGAACAATCAGAGACAGGATAAGATTTATGATGCCGTGATATTCGGCGGCGGATTTTGCGGACTGGGCGCGGCGCTTGAACTCAGGGCGGCAGGCCGGAGCGTACTGATAGTTGAACCGAGGGCTTCCATAGGCTGGGAAGCGACATGGGCATATAATCTGGAGCTTGAACGCGGCATATCGAAATATTCAGATGTGCTTTTGGATAAAATTTCATCCGCCGGTGCCGTTGCAGGCAGGCGGATTGATCCGGTAGCCACTGAAATCGGCCTGCTGAAAATGCTGTCCGGCATTGATATTCTTCTGTTTGCATTTCCCGCCGGCGGAGTGCTGGAAGGAAATCTCATTAAATCCGCCTCAATCGGTTCCAAGTCCGGAGTTTTCAGCATTCGCGGCAAAACTTTTCTGGACACTACCGATAACGCGCTGTTCATTTCATCCGTTTTTAAGAATACTCCCGACTTGACGCCTTCAAAAAATATATTCAGCTTTTTCATGAACGGCATCGACAAGGCATATTCACTTCCTGAAGAACTGGCTTATAAAAACACTTCGCTGTATTTCAGACAATCGCCGTTTGCGGATGAAACCGCCGTTGAATTTGAGAGCGGAAGGCCGGCTTATCATGCCTGGCTGGAACTGCCCGGCATCATGGAGTCTATCCGGTCGGAAGTTCCGGCACTGCGCCATGCGGTGCTTTCACATACCGCCAACATTGAGTTCCCAGTATACGGCAGGATGCCGTCATGCGGCACGGTTCCGGCAGACAACTGTTTCCGCATATCACCGTTTGAATATAATGGCAATGAACTGGCGTACAGAATGAAAGCCGGCGAGCGGAAGGCCGCGGAGATTAACGGGATACTGGATAGATTCCCGTCGCCCGGGAAAATCGAAAAAAGCGACGCAATGCTGGTGACCTATGACAAGGAGTCATGGGATCTGGTGGTGTGCGGCGGCGGCACCGGCGGAGTGTTCGCGGCAATATCGGCCGCCAGAAACGGCTGTAAAACTAAAATGCTGGAAGCCTCCGCCTGTCCCGGCGGAATCGCGACCTCCGGATTGATCCATGTATACTACTGGGGAGCGCAAGGCGGCATACAGGATGAAATTGACGCTGAAACAGAGAAACTGCAGAGTTTATTCGTGACTAATACCAAAGTAGACGGATTTCATCCTGAAGCCAGAAAAATCGCTCTCATGAATGCTTTTGCCGCATCCGGAGTTGTGGTGGAATACGAGAGCACTATCAGCGGAGTCGAGACTGTCGCGGCTGAAAGCAGCGCGCTGGCAACCGGTAAAGAAGCGGAGAACAAAATAATTAATGCAGTGATATGCAACAGCATGAAGGGCACGATTGGTTATCGCGGAGAAACATTTATTGATTCCACCGGGGATGCCGACGTCTCCGCAATGGCGGGCTGTTCCTATACTTTCGGCAGGGTGACAGACGGGGTGCCGCATTCATATTCACAGCCGTCAACAATGCTGACGGCAGACAACCGGCTGGCGGTGCAGAATTTCGATATCGGATACTGCGATCCGTCCGATGCGTGGGATTTATCGAGATCCCGCATCAAGGGAATAAAACACTATGATGTGGAAAAATACACCGATAAAAACAGGATCATCAAGATAGCGCCGCTGCCGGGCATAAGAAACAGCAGGCAGATAAACGGCAGATACCGGCTGAAATTCAGCGACCAGATAATTTCATCCGAATTTGACGACGTGATAGCGTATTCGCCGGGGCATTATGATAATCACGCCATGGATTATGAAAATGAAAGCGAGGAGACGATGCTCTGGGTATGGGCGCTGGGCAACTGGTCCAGGCCGATAGGCTGCGAAATCCCCTACAGGAGTCTGCTGCCGGAAAACATTCTGAACCTGATCGTTGCCTGCCGGGCAATATCCATGGAGCATGATGCGCATAATCAATTGAGGATGCAGCGGGATATGCAGCGCATCGGCGAGGCTGCCGGAATTGCCGCCTCGATTGCGCATGCCACGGGCAAAAAGCCGTGCGACATCGATGTAAAAGAAATTCAGGCAATGCTGTTCAATACCGGGGCGCTTAAGAACAAGGACAATAATTATCACTGGGACGGCTGGAAGCCCGAAAATATCTTCTCCGCGTCAAAGCAGTTATCCGGCGGCGCTGATATGCGTAAATTAATCGGAAATATCGCTGAAAAAAGTGATTTGCTGAAGAAAATGTCTGCTGACGTTCCGGAGGAAAAATATAATGCCGCACTGATTCTGGGCATCGCCGGCGACAGTAATGCTTTTCAGGTGCTCATCAATTGTGTCAAAGAACGAAGCACGGTTAAGCCTGCTGGCGCGGGAAACAAGACCACTGAACTTTGGAAGCCGGCGATGGCAGTGCTTGGATTCAATAAGGTGAAAGCCGCCGTGCCTGTGCTGGAACAAATTATTCAGGACAAAAACTCCGATAGAGCTGCATTGATCCTGGCAATGAGGGCTTTGGCGAATATCGGCAGTATAAGCTCGGCGGATACTGTGATCAAGATGCTGGAGCGCGATGATCTGCCGGTTGAGGAGGTATTCCAGAAAAGCACGGGCAACATCAAAACATATAGTGAGAATTCGCGCTGGAAACTGGAACTGGCCGCCGCGGAATGTCTGGCCGGACTGGGAATAACGCGTAATGATCTGATAGATAAATATCTGAACGATGAAAGCTCAGTTGTGCGCCGTTCCGCAAGACGGATACAGGAGCGGGTCGCCTTGATTACCGGGCAGCCCGGCAGACTAGAGTAGTTAATTTTTGTTTGTTATGCGGATTTAACAATGCGTGTGTTTTCAATGCTTTCCGATTCACGCATAAGATCAGGCGCTGCCCGGGACTTTATGAATATATGCTCAACCGGTAAAATCATCCCTGTCCGGCCTGGGATTCATTATTGACATCCAGTTCTCCGGGTTTTCCAGCAGCTTAAATCCGCATTTTTCATAAACCCCGTGTGCGTCGGCAGTGCGTAGAAGCCATTGATATACATACTTTAACTCCGGATGCGAAAGCGCGAAATTCACCATCTGCTGTCCTATCCCCTGACGCCGGCAATTTTCATCTACCACGACATCCATGAAATATGCAAATCTCACCTTGTCAGATACTACCCGCAAAAAGCCTATTTGACGGCCTTCCTCAGTATAGGCGCCAACTACCAGCGCTGAATTCTTTATACCTTTCAGGATTTCGTTCTCTGTGATGCCTGGTGACCAGGAAACTTTTGAAAGCATTCTGTGTATGCTGCCTGAATTAAGCTTTGCCTGATTGGAACTTATTTCAACTGTCATTTTTCTTTCTCCGGCTAACATATAATTAGCATAAACTGGCGGTCAGACATCAATTAAAAACAGGAATGACCAGGAACCCATCTTGCTGTTGACGTAAAGTAATGGGGCTTTGTTGAAATTCAAGCAAGATTATGCAGCGTGGATTACCGCACTTCAACTGTTTTCGACGATATGCCGCGAGCATCTCTCAGAGATCAGCCGCCTGTGGTGTCTTTGCTGTCGAGCAGTTCAACGTGCCAGTCGGCAAACAGACCGTCAGAGCGAGGAAGGTCTGCGGCTTTTTTTATTTTGCCGATTTTGCTTGGCCAGCCGCCGCCGGACATGCCTTCCACCAGCTCATAGGATAAACCCATACTGTTACAGCGTAAATTCGTGTTGATTAAGCGCGAAGGATGAACCAGTTAAATAACTTGCACAAATTCTTTCGACAGTACCGCCAAAAGTCCGCACTATTAGTTAAATCATTGAATATTAACTATTTATCTTATTTTGGTGCTTGATTATTTATCAGGCCGTGCTATCTTATCTACTTAACTATAAGGATGTTATGTAAATATGATATATCG
>CAIMFA010000771.1 GCA_903840185.1 uncultured Lentisphaeria bacterium
ACAAAGATAAAATCATTTCTACCACGAAAAGCACGAAATTACACGAAAGTGGAACCATTTTTACCACAGAGAACACAGAGGGCACAGAGAACAGCCTGCTTCACCATGAAGTTCATGAAGGAAATGAAGATAATACATTGAGTCAGTGTATTTATGCGGGCGAGCCGCATAAATACGCCGACTCAGGTTTTTACCTCCGTGTCCTCCGTGACCTCTGTGGTAAACATGTATTTGCCTTTTTCTCGTGCACTCCGTGGTAAACATGTTTTCAGCCGATAATCGAACGTAGGAGGCGTGACGTTGTCACGGCATTGCCATCGGCTACCGCCTGTTTCAGGGCAGGGCGGTTGTCCGTGACCATGGCATCAAATTTCTTCAGCCAGTTGACCGATTCGGAGATTGCGCCGGCGGCGTCTTCGCGATAAGGGTACTGATCCATTGACAACCAGCCGCTGTAACCGCATTCGTCCAGCCAGTAAAGCAGTTCCAGATAGTCGATGGTGTGAATGGTGCCGACGATCATATCATCGTCCCACTGTTTGTAATTGTCGTTGAAATGCATGTGGAAGAGGCGGTTTCCGGCCTGTTTAGCCAGTACAACCGCTTCCGACACGTTTTCGCCGCCGAGGAAAGCATGGCCGGTGTCGATGGTTACGCCGACGTTTGTGCAGCCGGTCTGAAGACAGACCAGCAGGGAGTCGGCCATCCGCGCCAGATAGGAATGGGTGCGCGGTTCCTTCGCCTTGTATTCCAGCGCGAATTTCAGATCCGGAAATTCCTGCGCCAGGGCGGCGATGTTTTCTACCAGCCATCCGCGTTCGGCCAGATAGTCGGCCTGAAACAGATAGTCATAGCCATCCTGTCCGGGCCAGAGATTGATGATTTTACATTTCATTTCGCGGGCAATGATGCACATGGCTTTCAAGTAGTCCATCGCCTTCTGCCTCACGGCGGCATCCTTGGCGGAAATACTGCCGAAACGCCAGATTTTGTCGGCGAACAGGTCGGGAATAATTGAAACGCATTCCAGACCCATGTCGTCGAGCGCTTTTTTCATTTCGCCGGCGTTGTCAGGGCGGATGTCCCAGGTGCCGACCAGTTCGATTCCGGTGATGCCGTCGATTTTTCCCGCCCGCTTGAGCATTTCCAGTGATGACGGATTGTCCTTGTAGCTGCTGCAGAAACGGTCACAGGTGTTGCCGAGATTGCCGAGTATTGCCGCGTAGTTGCGCATGTTAATATTCTCCTTGTTAACGGTCAAATTTTTAAAGTTCAAATTTATGGATTCCGGCGGAGAATTCTCCAGCCGTGGTTTGTGCTGTCAGTCCGAAAGGCACAGTCAGTTCGACACTGATTTTGTCACCGTTTTTTCGCCAATGAACGTGAATTGTTCCGTACGGAGTAGGAACGCGACCTTCGGCGAAATCCAGGCCATGGGAAACCGGATTAAACGCGAAGCGTTTAAATCCCGGTTCCAGCGGAATAACGCCGAGAATAGCGGTCTGGAAGTAATTGACCGGGGTGGTGCCAAAACCGTGGCACAGGCTGCCGATATTGCCGAATGCGGCCTTCCCGTGCTGGTGAATTGCCGCCTCCCACAGTGTCGGAGTACCGGTTTTGATTACTTCGCCCCAGTATTTTTGAATCCGTTCCATGACGGCCGGATATTGCCGGTTGTCACTCATGGCATTGAAGACAAAATGGTGGAGATACAGTTCCGGCTGTAATAATGCCGGATTATTCAAAGCACTGACCAGGTCATCGCGCCGGTTTTCCGGCAGGCTGCCGCTAAGCAGCGCGAAAGCCTGGGCGAGCTGGCTGGCGTGAGCGGACGGTTTGCCATCAGCTTCCAGCCAGTCGGCATAGCATTTCCGCTCCGGCAGCCAGAAATGTTTTTCAATACCGGCCACCACCGGTGCGGCACTGGCGCGGCAATTTTTCGCTGCGGCGGCCTGACCGGTTTTCTCCAGCAGCCATGCGGCAGTATTTAGCGCATAGACATAAAGCCAGTTCAGTAGCGAAGTGTTTTTTCCGTCCATTATGTTTCTTTTGTCCATTTCGAACGACCAGTCAAAGAAGTTCCAGTATTCCGCCGGTGGAACCAGTAGACCGTCGGCATTCCTCCAGCATTTAAACAGCTTTAGAATATCCAGCATCGGCGGTAGAAGTTCGCTGACCAGCATCTGGTCGCCGCTGTAAAGATATAGGTCTTTCAGAATTAGCGGCAGGAATAAATTTGTGGGGACCAGGACAAGCCCGGCCCGGCCATCGTCCGGGCAGACTCCGGGAACCATGCCGTCTGAACGGCGGTTTGACATCGCCAGACGCAGTGCGTGGACATTCAGCCGATAATCACCGAACGCCTGCAGAGCCACGATATTTTCAACCATCAGATCATTAACCCAGAATGCGTGTTCGCGCCATGGACAGTCGTTGAAAACATCGGTGGTGCAGGTGGACATGGTTTCGACGCAGACATCCCAGATCCGGTTCAGCAGCATGTCGCTGCAGTTGAAACTGCCGGTACGCGCCAACGGATAGCGGCGGTCAACCGCAGACACCTGATGCAATATCACCGGCTGA
>CAIMFA010000772.1 GCA_903840185.1 uncultured Lentisphaeria bacterium
AAAAACTACTTGATTTTACGGTCCGAGCTCATTTCCGCCGGCGGGGTGGACGCTGATATTCATTCCGGCTGCTTTTGGTCCAGTTCCGCATTGATTTCTGCCGCTTTCTCCAGCATTGCCGCCGAAAAGTAGCTGGCTAAATGTTTTTGCCGGCGAATAATCGCGGCCAGCACCATCGGGCTGTCAATGGTTGCGACGGGGCAGTATTCAATTAATTCCGGGCTGCAAGGTAATATGAACCCCCAATGAAACTGGTCGAGGCTGTCCAGATGGCAGTATTTCACTATCTTCGGGTTAACTCTCAGTGCAAAAGCTAAATCGTCTTTTTGTAGTTTCTCCCAGGGGATTTTATCTTTTACCAAATCAAAACAATAAATCACCAGCCGCGCGATGCCAATCTCCTCCACCCTGTCAAAATCAACCGTTTCCATAAATTTTGCACGGTCATGCAGAATATTAATACAGCCCGGAATATACAAGTTATCCCAATTCAGGTCGAATAAATCGGGGTATTCAGCCTTGAAATATTCAACCCATTCTTCGTTTGTCTTCTTCTTCATTATTCCACCTTTTTTGTGATTATATTATCATTGCCGCCGGCATTGCGCACGTCCACTGTGACCATATCAATTAAACATGCCGGCGTCCATTGTTCACTATGAACAATGCCGGCGTAATGCAAATTATTGCCGGTGATTTCATAGAAAACCTGATATTTGTCGTTCTCATCACGTTCAATTTCGGCAATCAGCTCAAGTAACACTTTATCACCAGCGGCAGATTTTATCAACGCTTTTTCCGTTCGCACCGCGCCGGTTGACTGGCTTACGGCATAATCAACATATTTCGGGGATCCATCACCGAGCGCGCGCAGCAAATCCTGATAATATTTGCTTGCGGCAATAAATCTGCCATAGGCAACCGTCTTCTCTTCAGCGCCGTCCGCGTCATTATTTACAGCGAACATTTTTTGAATTTCCGTTAATTTTGACTGATCAAGCTGCGGAACCGCCTGTTCACTGAGCAACGTTATTTCTCGGCACTTGGAACAAATGGCGGTATGCTGCCATTCCAGAATCATATCTTCATCTTCCACTCTGGCGATGTCGCCGCAGGAAAAACAGCCATAGACGGTGTTCAGCTTAAACTCCGCGACATTATTCCGGCTGCGGAAAAAGACATAGCGTTTTAGCGGCATATTGCCGGCAGCCGTCAAATTCCGCTGCCGCTGATAGTAAAACCAGTGTAAATCATTATCCTGCCCGCGCCATACCGGCGATGCATCGCCGACCAGGGCGAATTGACCGCAGAAACGACAACTGTAATTACGCCCGAATAATAGCGGTTCGGTTTTTTCCGTGCCGTCATAGATATAAAATTGGCCGCAATCCAGACAGAACAGCATTTTGCTCTGCCGGATTATGCCGCGGTTATGTTGTACGACGTTCAGCAGTTCGTCAATTTTTTCATCTCCAATCATTGGTTTTGCTCCGTAACTTGTTCTGCTTCCTGTTCTGCTGCCTGCGGCTTATAATGCTCCTTATGATATTGAATTGCCTCCATGATCATCTCCTGCCGGAGTTGCCGGATTGCTTTCGAGGTTTCCACTTCGAGTTCACCACGAGAACCGTCTGTGCAAAATAATCTGGTCAGTCTTGCTCCGGCAAAACCGCCGGTGCAAAATCTGTCTGCTTCTGAGCAGGTTTGTTGAGTGTCTTCCTGGGTTTCCCAAATCTTATGAATATTTTCAATGGCAATCCGGGAACTGATGACCACAAAAATCTGCTGTTTGAATGCATCCTTATCAAACTTGAATTCACAGATTTCGTTTTTGCTGAATGCGGAGCATTCGCCATTTCTTTTCCTGCAATTAGAAAATTTATAACAAAGCGGTCCGCAGTTTTTATTCGGGGCATACTTTTTCATATATAAAATAACGTGTTTATCAGTATGGACGGTTTTAATTTTATAATGAATTCCGGCACACTCCGAGTAACCGCAGCCGCAGGAAAAGGGTTGATATTCCCCATCATTTTCATACATCGCCAGCAGTTGTCTTAAAGATGTATTTTCCCAGATAATCCTGCCGTTGACGATAGTGCGCAAGGCAAAGGTGGCACAATCCGGTTCCCTTAAGTATTCCTCAGCGCTTTCCAAAGGCAAATCCGGACGTATAAACATATTACAATCCCG
>CAIMFA010000773.1 GCA_903840185.1 uncultured Lentisphaeria bacterium
CTCCTGACTCCTGACTCCTGCGTTCGTCTCATTCATCTTCTTTTATGCTGCCGCTTTTGGCCTTTTCGCGCTTCTTTTCAAGTTCCCATTTCTGTTTTTCTTCGCGCAGCTTTTCCAGTTTCTTCTTTTCCACCGGCGTCGGATCTTTCAATAACTCCGGAAAGCGTTTGGAGACTTCATTGAAGTTGTTCAGCACTTTTTTATACTCTTCGGTTTTGAGGCGTCCATTCATCTTCGCCAATTCAATAAAACTCTTGGATTTGGCCAGATAATCGAGCATTTTATAAACCCGTTCATACCAGCCCCGGTCAATTTCGGTATCAACCTCCAGGAAACGGAAGTTAAGCCAGTTTTTCACCATTCCCGCTGCTGAAGAATAATCTATCGCTTCTGCCGGTTTGCCTTTATCCCCTTCGAGGAAAATCTTGTTCGATTCATTCAAAAATGTCAATACAGCCCCTCGGGAAATCTTAGCATCTACCATTTGTGTCGCAACCGGTTTCGCCTGCGCTGCTGACTTCGCGGACGTTTTCGCCACATCAGCCGACTGCGCGGCTAATGCTATCAGTAATGAACATATCCAGACAACATAAACTTTCATAGTAATCATCTCTTTTTATTGAAGATATTTTGCGCTCAGTATTTCACAAGTTCCGTCAATTTTTTTATGAACCAACGCCTGAACCTTCACTGTGGAGGTAATCTCATCGGCATAAGTATAAGGTGCCGCGTTTGTCATATCAAACCGGCCCTGTCTGGTTTGAATTGAAACAGGAGGAGTACCGTCTCTCAATCTTTTATTGATAGTAATATCTGCCCCGTTCCCGCCGATATCTTTAATCGTCTGGGATATCAGTATTACCGTGAAATAACTGTCGAAATCAACCAGGTTTATAAATTTTCCGATAATTTCGTCCTGATGCGCTTTTGTAGCATAACCCGATATTGGAGCAACAGCCGCAATGTTGTTAACCAGCTGCGCCCTGGTAGAATAAGAGACAGGGACAGCTCCCATGGGATTGCCGTAAATAATTGCATTCCTGATGCTGCTGATATCAGCAGCACTCAAAGTACCAGTACCGCCAGTTATTCCAGGCGCAACCGTCGTTAGAGTACTGCCGTAAACTATATTCGTAAGCAGGGTATCAATTACCACATAGCTGCCGCTAGTAGGATCCTGATACAGGTTGCTGATATCAAGTTTATAATTTTTCGGATAAGTGTTCATTTTTATCTGGTCCAGGATATTGGCATCGCCATTTTGATATAAACCGCCGCCGGCACTGAATATATTATACGTTCCACTGCCGCTGCCATTGTCAACTGCAACCGCCAATGCCTTTTTATTTGTGTCATATTTATGTAAATTAAGCGTCTGCCATCTTGCTCCGCGATGAATGAAGCCAAGTTCCCATGGCGAAACCATCGGAGCGTTCCGGATAAATGCCGTTGACAAAGCGCCGTTAGACGGGTCTGTCGCCGTTTCCAAGTCAGTGGTCCCGGCAGGCAGAGTGCCATGCCGGTCAGACGGATTCGAATTGGTATTTACTGAACCAACAACAGTTCCTGAATTATTAATCGCAGACCATACAGCACAAGGGGGGGCACCCAATCCCGCCGTCTTGGCTGTCCAATCCTTGCCAACGCCAGCATTCAAATTCTGTCGGGGGTCCTCTGTTTCAAATGAAAACCAGCCATCTTGAGTATCACTTATGCTCGTTCCATCTGCCATCGCACCAAGGACACCGCCGCCAGGGTTATAATTCTGAAGCGTGGCAAGCGTGGAAGTTTGATTAATTCCGGCATAGTCATAAAATACATTTGACACTTGAGGCTCATACAATACCGCCCGGTCGATTGTAAAACTAACATTGCTGATTGTCGCCTGTACCTGGCCAACCGGCACATTATTATCATTGATCGGGATCGTCTCCCCGGCCGGGGAGGTTGGAACAGATGCAACTGTATCAATCGAAGTAGCGTAGCCAATTCCTGGTGCGCCGCTCCAACTGAATGCATTAACGTCAATATTAATCGGAACGGTAACCCCCGTCTTGGCGGCAAGTTTGCCAATGAGGTAATCATACTTAAAGGTTCCGGTGACATTTAATCTAAGAGTAGATGCAGGAATACTGGATGGAAGGCGGGGCCATGCGGTGGCATAAATATTAATCAGCTCCGAATACAGCCAGAAGTTAATTTGTGTACTAATATTATATTTAGGTAAATTCGCCTGAATCGTCGTTTTGACTTGCACATGACCACCGATTTCATTGATATAAGGCGTTTTCATATTACCGGTAAAAGTAGGCGGAATCGTCAACCAGTCACTAGAATCTGAAATCGCGGAATGTGTAGCAATATTGGTAATCTCCGGAGTCCGGCAATATTCCACCAAATTAGCGGCAATCTGGTGGCGGCGGTCTTTGACCGAAGCAAATGTTTCTTTAAAATTAGCATCATCATCAATCCAGACGGGGTAAGTAATACCGGCAGCAGCAGTTGTTAAAGTGGAATCTTTCATGCCGAAAGTTGCCAGCCAGGGTATGCCATAGCCGTCAAAATTTTCTTCCGTCCATAAAGAACCGCAGGTTAAAGGGTAGGCTGCCGGGTTATTGGAAGCAGTGGTATATGGTTTTTGGAAAATATTTACATTGGGCAGGTTCCCGGTCGCGTTAGAAGAAAGCAATATCTTGTTATATAACAACTTGCATGTATCACTAGTTGAAGCGCCAATAAAATCAGTGTTCCAAGTGGTTCTGGCCAGATTAAAACGATGGACTTGCTCTGCCGGAACTACACCTGCAGCATCCCTTGTCTGCGTTATTTTACCATCAGCGTTTTTATCTATCCAGAAAGCTTCAGGACTGTTCTTCGAGTTAAAGATAAAAAACCTTTGGAAATAATCAGCCAGCGAATTGGCACCACTAATAGCCGGGCTGAATTGCATAAGACCCGGAAGCGCAGGAATTACAAGCGGGTGGGGATCGCCATCATAAATTCTTCGGAACATGAACTTATAGTCAATCCACTTTTCATCAAATACTCCCGGGTGGGGCTGAGTATTACACCTGCTGTAACAGTAATTACATCTTCTAACTATATCCGCAGTGGTTAAAGCAGGGGTTGGAGGCATTGCAGCCAGAAGACCGGCTGGCAGGAGGCTAATTACTGGAGTCAGGTTAATTTCATTGGCTTCAGCTCCGAGGCGCGTTTCAGTTGCCAGAGTTTCGTCAACATTAGGTTTTACCAGTTTGCCCGGATCAAGATCGGCTCGATTAAGAATGATATAGGCCATCCGCCCGGTTATATTGTTCCCGGATTTCAAATAAATCCAATTAATATTGGCCCATTTTGGATCAGCAACAGCAAGATTCGTATAGCCGCCAAAAAAATCAGCATTGGAAAGCATATCCGAAGCTGCGGCAGGGACATTATAAACAGTAGCGTCATCGGAATGACTGTATCCCATAATGTTGTACGTTGTAAGATTAAGAGCTCCCGTCAACCCCAACATCTGATCAGGATAATTTTGAAGCATCAGGCACACACGCTCCAATCCGGAATTGGCGATAACCCTGGCGGAGGCATTGTTGGAACTATTGGTCGCAATCAACTGGTCAAAAATGGAGTTGGTCGCAAATCCCAGTGCCATGACCAGCAGCAGTCCCAGAATACCCAGCGCGAAAAGCAGCGCCACGCCCTTCTGTGACGCCTTACGTATATTTTCTTTAAATGTTGTATTTGACATATAAACCTCTTGTTTGAAAGCTATCTGCTGCCGCTCATATATATAGTTTTAGAAAAACAACGCATTCGTTCATTTTTGATTAAATTAGCTCTTCCAATATTCCCGTCCAGATATTTGTTCAAGTCAACTTCTCCAGCCTTATTCCTGAGAGCATCCAGCCACTCGCGCAAATCATGTTCGGCCAGCATATATAAATCAATCTTAATTGCAACAGGAAACGGTGATCCTGAAACAATTGTTCCAATATTGGACGTGATCTCTTCATTCGTAAAAGTACTATCAGCCGCATATGTAACATTGCCATTCTTATCCATTGGATTGTAAGATTTTAATATATAACTGGAAGTACCGCTATCCCATGCCAATACATAACAGGTAATTTTCACATCAATAATCCCGTCTATTATCTGAGAATAGTTTTCCGAATTAGTATTATTAAAAATATCAAAGACCCGGGTTGGCGCAATCGCCGGGTCATACGGCAATGACAGGAAGTTATATAAAGTCGGATAGTTATTAACCCCGGCGGATGTCAGGTTACCCGTGCAGGATCTGATTAATGTCCCGCCCTTAACAGGATATGGATTTGGATTTAACGCAGTTGCCGGATATGCACTATTAATATACCACATCCCGGTAGGATTATAATTAGTTGCATTATCTAATCTTACAGGCAGGTAAATATACTTAATTTTACAAATATCAGAAGCGTTGACATTAGGCTTGAAAGGAGTTGCGGAAATAAAATTAAGCTGAGTTACGTATGCTTTATTATATACTGCCTGCTGGAATGCAGTTTTTTCAGCTAGTGTAGCCAAAGACAACCAGGGATAAGGATAGGAATACCCGGGGTTAAAAAACGAGTTATCTCCAAGACTC
>CAIMFA010000774.1 GCA_903840185.1 uncultured Lentisphaeria bacterium
ATGGCGATCACCACGAGGAGTTCGATGAGTGTAAAATTTCTCTTAAATCCGTTGCTTCCTGATAGCTTTTTCATTTGTTCACCTCTGTTTTGTTGGTTTACTGGTTTGCGAATAGTCAGTTTTTATTTTACCTACGCTTTTGCCTTCTATGAGCTTCGGTTCAAATCTTATTTCTTCTGACACATGGTTTTCGCCATTGATAATTTCCATCAGCAGTTTGCCCGCTTGAAAGCCGATTTCATTTTTATACTGGTGGATTGTCGCCGGAGCCGGATTGATGAACTTAATAAAATCCATGTTGTCATAACCGATTACTGAAATATCCTGCGGAATCTTTATTCCGGCGTTCTTGGCCTTATCATAAAGTTCAAGCAGTTTGTAATCACTGAAGCAGAACATTCCGGTAAATTCTTGCGCATGATTCAGGAAAGCGTCTACAGTATTAAATAATGCCACGTCAATGCCATGCTCTTTATAATATTCAACAAAGCCTTTCTGTCTTCTATGGAGATGATCGCCAATCATGCTCGCGACTTTGACGTGCCCTTTTCCATACAAATATTCCGCGGCGATTCTGCCGCCAAGATAGTTGTCGTTGTAGACGACCGGCATCCCTTCCACCGGATAGGTGATTGCAATCATGGGTTTCTTTTCCGCCAGCTTTCGGGCAAAGCTCAAATTAGGGATTCCAGCATCTGTCACGACTGGGGAGTAAATATATCCGTCAACGCCTTTTTTGTCTAAAAACTCCAGTAATTTCTCTTCCCGCTCCTGGCTGTGATGAGATACCGTCAGCAGCATGTGATACTGATATTTTTCTATGGCGCTTTCGATCCCGGATATTATATCCGTCCAGAATGACTGATTGATATTGCCGACAACCACCCCGACAAGATAGGTTCTCCCTGAATTAATGGCTTTTGCATGGATATTAGGCGAAAAATTATATTTCTTTATTACATCCTCAATGCGGGCGCAGGTCGAATCTGCGAGATTATACATCTTGGACTTGCCGTTGATGTAGAAAGAGGCGGTTGTTTTAGAAACTCCTGCCTCTCTGGCAATATCTGCTATTGTAATATTTCTTTCCGACATTATATCTTTTCCCGGTTATTCCAAAAGTTTAGTTTCATAAAGTTATTTTTTTTATTCTCCAGAAATCTCTATAAGCATTTACCATGGCAAAGTAATTCTTAACGGGGATGCTGTCTGTTATTGCATTGCTTGCCGTAAAAATATGACCTCCATTTCCTAATCCGGCCTCAAGACATTTGACAGTAGCGTTTCTTATCTCATCAAGACCTTGAAAACTTAACACATTACCGCAATCCATGTTGCCGAAAAGTGTTATTCTGCTGCCATATTTTTCTTTAAGCTTCGCCAAATCCATTCCGGCATGCTGATCAATTTCCAAATAGCCGTCAACGCCAGTCTCAATAAGGAAGGAGTCTATTACGTCCCACAAATTACCATCGCTGGCATTAACCGCATATCCATTGTCCAAATGAATCCGATTGGCGAGAATTTTCAATTCCGGCGCAATGAATTCATTATAGAGCGCAGGGGAGATGAGCGGTCTGTTGCCGGCGAAATCACCACCGATCCCGATCATTTCCACATTCAGACCGAGATATTTATCGACAAGTTTTAGAGTGTCACGCGTAGCGAGTTTAAAATGCTCATGCGCCGTTTCAGGAGATAAGAGCATGGTTTGCATCAGATTGACATTTGTCCATATCCCGTGGGCATATGCCGGAGCAAGCAGCGAA
>CAIMFA010000775.1 GCA_903840185.1 uncultured Lentisphaeria bacterium
CGAAGAGTGCGAATCCAAACTCAAAAGATCGCAACCGCCTTGCGGTGAATGTCTTGCGTTTGTATTTTTCCGCTCCTTCTTCCGGCGATATTCATATCGCCTGTCTGTCGGACCGAAAAAAATCCAATCCACAATCCTATTCATCTAAAGTTTAATTTTCAACCGCGCAGAGTATAGTTACTTTACGGCAGCCGGAACGAGCGCTTTAACGCTGCCCAGCGTGCTTAGCCCAGGCTGTTTGAGATCGGTCCACAACGTGCCTTCGCCGGCATGGATGATCTGGATATTCAGATTCGGGTTCAACTCCTTGCCGAACATCAGCAGGCTGTAAGCGGCGGGATTGCCGATCGCGCCGAGCTGGAGCTTGAAGCCGTTGCTTTTCTCCCCCTCAACCATGGTGATGACCTGTGCATCAGCCTGACCGGAAATACGGGTGACGGAAGCGCGCACACCGGCGGTTTCCTGAGCGGTTCTGGCAACCAGCAGATTCGTTCCAGCCTGAATTTCGGCCACTGATTTTTCCTGCTGCGCTTTGATTTCGGCGACGATTTTTTCGGTTTCCTGCATCACCTGCTGGCGGCGCTGTTCAATCAGCGACTCTTCAGTATTCAATTCGGCCTGTTTCCGCGCGGTAGCCTGGAGTGCGATGTTTGTCAGATTCTGTTCTGTCGCGAGACTGGACTGCTGTATCGGCTGCAATATCTGCTCGGGCACATCCACATGCCGGATCAGCGAGTTGTGAACCTTGATGTCTTTTTTCTGCAATACCGTGAACAACGTCTCGCGCAATTCGTTCTGGAATTTTTCGCGCGCCTCGCCGACAATGAAATCCTGAGCGCGGTAGGAGGATCCTTTCAGCCGCGAAACCGACTGTATCTGCGGCATGATAATCTTATCGACTACTGCCGGCAGATCGCCGTATTTTAATAGAATTTCAGAGATTTTGTCCGGTTCAAGTTCAAATTCAACCGACATGTCCAGATGTATCTCGAAGCCATCTCGCGACGGAAATTCAACGAACTGCTGCAGGCCGAATGAACTGACGCTTTGCGGAGCCTGCGCTTTGAGCGCTTTGCCGGCCGGAGCTTTATTATCGGCCGGGGCCGCGGCCTGCTGGCGCAGTCCCATGTAATCTTTTCTCCGCTCAAGCTGCTTGGCCAGAACGTTCGATGCAAGCTGGTCCATCGCCGCATTCTGAACTTCGGCTTTATTTTTAGTCACCACCTGGCCGCCTTCGCGGCCGGTCAGGGCAACCTGGCTCAAACCTATTTCCAGCACATCTATTTTATAGGCATTAGGATTGATATAGTACAGGCCGGGTTGCAGGATATCCTTGCGGACGCCTTTCTCGCCGGGGCCGGCAAACTGGCCGTCCGGCGCCTTCTTCCCGGACAGGGAAGTAACTACGCCGACATAGCCGATGGGAATATTGACCGCATCCGCCAGAGTGACATCATAGCCTTCCGGGTTTAACCGGTATTTGCCTGGTCCAAGCACATTTTTCCAGATACCTTTCTGATCCTCATCGGCCAGAAATTCTCCGGGCGGCAGACTTTTCCCGTCTTTCGCGGTGACAATGCCGACTTTTCCTGCCGGAATTATCACCACCGGGACGATCTTCCAGTCGTTGGCAATGGGATTGAGGAAATGGCGGCCTTCACCCAGCGGTTCGCGCAGAATGCCCTTCTGGCCCGGGTCGGCCAGTATCTGTCCGGAAGGCAGTTCCCGGCCATCCTTGGACGTGACAATCGCCATCTGGTCGGCGCCGACATAAAAACGGCAGAATCCCCACGTCCAGATGAAATACGCGAAAAGAATTATTACGATGCATCCGGTGATGCCTGAAATTGTATTGGTTTTCATCGTGCAGTCTCCTTCTTTTTACTGTTGTCGACGGCTTCCGCAGCGCCGCCGGCCGGCAGCCATGACCTGACTGACGTATCCGTGGTGATGATGCCTTTTATTTGCGGAGCCAGCCGCTGATAGAGATTATACCGGGCCCATTCCATGCCGTCGCCAAAGGCGTTGACCTTTACTTTCAGCACGGCGGCCTCGGCCTCGTTCCGTAGCCGGATAACATCCCTTTCCGCCTCGGCGGACAGTATTTTGGCGTGTGCCTGTGCCTCCGCGGTGTCCTTGTCAATTTTCGCTACTTCCAATTCACGGACCGCGGCAATTTTCTTCACTTCCTGTTCCTGCTTGGCCCCGATGCCGGCACGCAGACTGGCCGTTTCCGCTTCCACTTTCTTGCCGTTCTGCAGGGCCAGCATTTCCTGGCGCACCAGTTCAGCGCGGGATTTCGCCTGGACAATCTGCTGTTCGAATTTCTTGGTTTCCTGAGCGGCGAGTTCGCGGTCGCGAATTATCTTTGCCACCTCGTTCGGCGGGATAATGTTTCTGATCAGCACAGAGTTGATGGAAACCCCGAAACCGTCGCAGGTCTGCTTCAAATGTTTCTCCAGATCATTCTGGAACTGCTGCCGGGTTTCCCCGACGATAAATTCCACCGCGGTTTTCTTGCTGCCTTCGATACGGATAAATCCGCGCGCCCGCGGCAGAATCAGTTTTTTAATGATGTCTTCCATATCGCCGACCTTATGGGCCAGCATCGCCGCCATTTCCCGGCGGACATTGAATTCAATCGTGCCTTCGACTCTGACCGCAAAACCGTCGGAGGTCAGAAATTCGATCACTTCGGCGCCGCCCATCTCAAACCGCTGGCTCTGAAGGTTGACTTCAACCACTGTCCACAAATACGGATTCAGATAGTAGGTGCCGGGGGACATGACTTCGGCGCAGACCCCTTTACTCTCATTGCCGACCAGATAAGCGTTGCGGTCGGACTCCGGCATGCTGCCGTTAAGTATGTCCTTGCCGGACAGGCTGGTTTTTACGCCGACATGGCCGGGGCGGATATTGATGGCATCGAACACGATCACTTCATATGCATAAGGATTAATACGATATTTGCCGGGAGCCAGGATATCCGGCTCGATCCCCTTGCAGCCATCCTGTGCCAGAATCGCGCCGGCGGGCAGATTTTTGCCATAAAGCCTTACTTTCACGCCGAGTTTGCCGGCCGGAATGTCAGTCATCTTATGAATTCCCCATCCCCAGGAATAAGGATTGCGGAAATAACGGCCTTCCGGCAGCACTTCAAGCTGGATGCCCTGCTGTCCGGGACGGCCCGCCAGTATTTCCGTTGAAGGCAGCGGATCGCCGGTTTTCCGGATTAACACCGCCAGTTCGCCGTTTTCCGGTTCTATCCGCCACCAGTACCAGTACCATACCGGCAATGCAATTACCATAAATATGATCAGCGCCATTCCGGCAATGAAACAGCCGGCTTTCAAACTGACCGCCCGCGCCGGATTCGACGATGGCGGCTGCTTGTCCAATACATCCTGTATTCTCATGAAAAGACCTCCTCATGCGGTTATAAACTCAGTCGGAAAAACTACTGCCGGAAACTGAAAAGTCAAGGATATAAACATTAAATGAATTTGTTGCGCCATTCGCGCGGGGAATGTCCGGTCTGCGCCTTGAACTGCCGGTTGAAACTGGAAACAGATTCAAAGCCGCATTCGCGCGCAATCTCACCGATCTGGCGGATGTTTCTATCGAGTTCCGCTTTGGCCATGCCGATACGGATCTGGTTTAAATACTGTATCGGGGATTTACCGATAGCCTCCCGGAAAAGCCGCCGGAAATGGGTCTGGCTGAGCCGGCACAACCCCGCCAGTTTCTCTATTCTCAAAGGTTCCTGATATTTACGGCTCATATATTCCAGCGCGGCGTTCAGCCGTTGTATCGTGCCGGGATCACTCTCTCCGATTGAATTTTCATGCGGCATGGAGTCATAGGCTGTATGCATTTCCGCCGCAAGCAAGCAGAGCAGAGCGGTTATTTTTTCCTGCTGAAATTTCATTGTGCCGATGCCGGCTGCGACAATTTTGCAGACCAGATCGCAAATCACAGGGTGCGCCTCCGCTGAAATAACATTGTTGAAATGCATGCCCTGGAATCTGGAAAAATCACACAATTCTGAATCGTTAAACAGCGGATATAATATTTTTTCCGGATTAAGATAAACCCAGCGCCATTTGCTGACCGTTCCGGTCAGGCTGCGCGCCAGATGACATTCTTTAGACGTGATGACAGTTGCGTCTCCAGTTTTAAACGGCAATATTTTGTTACCCACAACGAATATTCCCGCGCCTTCATAACAATAACCCAGCTCAAGACAGTCATGGATATGCAACTGGGTTATCAAACGGTCTGTTTCTGTATACAAGCCGGAAACCATGAACGGAAACTCGGGATTCATCTCCACCCGGCAAAAAGTAAAGGCATATTTTGGTTGTTTTTGCATAAATTTTGACCATTATTGCAACGTTTATCCCAATAATATGATGTATTTTATAAAATAGTCAAGATTTATTATCTTTAAAAAATCAGGAGTCCGCATTATGTTTATCGTATCAGGCTGGAGCAATCCCCGGGCGCTGCTGTCATCGGAAATAGTTCA
>CAIMFA010000776.1 GCA_903840185.1 uncultured Lentisphaeria bacterium
AAGTCTTCTCGTATGGTTCGAATATTGTGACACTCCGCAAACCGAAAGGGCGGAGAAACAGGGAATACAAAATAAACCTAAACGCAGGAGACCATATTATGTCTACTCGACCCAAAATGTAAAGAACGTGACTGGTGACTGGTGACTGGTGAATAGCAAATGGTGAATGGCGAGAATAGAAAACAGCTATGCTCAAGGAGTCTCCAACGTCTCGGAGTGGCTGTCCAAAATGGGGAAAGAGATTTCTTTGTGTCTTTGCGTCTCCGTGCGAGAAATGGTTTTAATGGTTCTGCACAAGGGTGTCCAGAATGGGGGAGATCAAATGTGCAACTTGCATCTTCTTTTTTTACCGCTATTTTATATTAATAACCAACTATATAGTTTTTTTTAACAGGAGAAAAGAAATGAAGATATTAGTTGTGGACAAACTGTCGGATGCGGTAAATGCGCAACTGGAAAAGCTCGGCGGACATGTGATCTGCAAATCAGTGACAGCGGAAGCGCTGCCGCAAAACCTCGCGGATATCGAAATCCTGATTGTGCGCTCGACCAAAGTAACCGCGGAGGCGATACAGTCCGCCCCGCTGCTTTCGCTGATAATCCGCGCCGGAGCCGGCGTGAACACGATTGATCTTGACGCCGCCAGCAGCCGCGGAATCCACGTTGCCAACTGTCCGGGCAAGAACACCGACGCGGTGGCCGAACTGGCTATCGGTCTGATGATTGCCGCCGACCGGCGAATTGTGAACGCCGCTACAGATTTGAGAAACGGCAAATGGCGGAAAAAGGAATACAGCAAAGCAGACGGGCTCAAAAGCCGGACGCTGGGCATTGTCGGGCTTGGCTCCATCGGCAAGGCCGTGGCCGAACGGGCCGCAGGGCTCGGCATGAATGTAATCGCATGGTCGCGCAGTTTGACCCCGGAAGCCGCTGAAAAGATGAAAATCGGATACTGTGCCAGTCTGCCGGAAGTTGCGGAAAAAGCCGATGCGGTCACTGTCCATCTGGCCTATTCCGCCGAAATGAAACATCTTATCGGCGGGGATTTCCTGTCCCGCATGAAAGACGGCGCGATATTTATCAATACCTCCCGCGGCGAAATCGTTGACACCGCCGCGCTTAAAGACGCAATCAGATCGAAAGGCCTGAACGTCGCGGCCGATGTTTATGAAAATGAACCGGCTGGCGGCGAAGCTGACTTTGCCGATACCGAACTGGCGCAAATGATTACCGGAACTCCGCATATCGGGGCATCCACCGAACAGGCCGCCGAAGCCATTGCCGACGAAGTGGTTAAAATTGTTGAATCTTATAAACGGACCGGCCGGCCGCTGAATACGGTGAACATCAGCGCCAAGTCGTCCGCCATCATTAATCTGGTCATCCGCCACTATAATCGCGTCGGAGTTCTTGCCGGCGTGCTTGACAAACTGAGAAATGATGGTATCAATATTGAGGAGATGGAAAATTTGATTTTTGAAGGCGGCCACGCGGCTTCATGCACACTCCGGCTTGACTCCGAACCTGCTCAGGAAACCATTAAATCCATTGAACAGGATAGTAATATTATCAAGGTACTCTTAAACTGAAGGTTATTAAATGGCTCCCGAAAATACATTTATCGCCGTGCTGATCAAGATTTTTTTTCTGCTGACCCCGTTTTTCATTCTGTCCATGTTTGTGGCGATGACCCAGCACATGAGCCGGTCACAGCGGAATGCCGTTGCCGCGAAAACAATGCTGTCGAATTTAGTCATCTGCCTGCTGCTCTATTTTTTCGGGGTGCCGCTGTTTTATTTTCTCGGCATTACGCTGGATGCGTTCAGGATCGGGGCCGGAACTATTCTTTTCTTTACCGCCTACGATCTGATTTCCGGAAAAACCCCGGCTCTGCCGGATACTGAAGAAGGCGATATTTCCGTGGTGCCGCTCTCCATCCCGTTCACTATCGGGCCCGGAACTATCGGGGCATTGCTGGTAATGGGCGGTTCCGCGACGACCCCCGCTGAAAAAATGGTTGACTCCGGCGGCATTGCCGTTGCGGTTCTGCTGGCCGGAAGCATGTTGTTTGTGGGGAACTGGATCGAGCACGCGATCGGACGGAAAGGGTTGAACATTCTGTCAAAACTTACCGGCCTGATGCTGGCGGCGCTGGCTTCGCAAATCATTTTCACGGGCATTAAAAACTTCCTTTTCAGCAAATAAGACGGAATCTTTATGAACGATAATTTCAAAATTCTGCCCGGTGAAAGCGACGTTTACGCCGCCGCCGCCCGGTTCTTTTGCGACTGCGCGGCCAGCGCGGTCAGAGAATCCGGGTTCTTCACGGCGGCACTTTCAGGCGGAACGACTCCGGACGGACTGTTTTCGCTGCTGACAGGGGAATACCATGACCGGATTGAATGGTCTAAAGGTCATTTTTTCTGGGTGGATGACCGCTGTGTGCCGCCGGAGTCCGAATTCAGCAATTTCGGCCGCGCGGCGCGCCTGCTGCTGGCCAATGTTCCAGTACCGCCGCAGAACATCCACCGGATGGAAGCCGAAAAAACTGCCGCCGCGGACGATTATGAACTGCTGCTGCGCAACTATAAGTTCATGCGCAGAACTGCCGCCGGTGTTCCGGTGTTCGACATTGTCCAGATGGGGATCGGCTATGACGGGCATACGGCATCGCTGTTTCCGGACACAGATTCGTTAAAAGAGAGCCGGCGGTTAGTGATAAAAGCAGGCCCCCCGGTGACTGCTCAGCCGGCCGTGCCGAGAATAACGCTGACTCTTCCGGTGCTCAATTCCGCGGCAAATTTGTTTTTCCTGGTTTCAGACCATGAAAAGTTCAAACTCGCGGAATATATTAGCGATTATGCAAACCGGATAAAATATCCGGCACAATTAGTTCGTCCCGCCGCCGGACCGGCGTTATGGTTTGTCTGCGGCTGATACTCTATAAGATTGAAAATTTAACATAGACCAGTAGGATTGTGGATTGGATTTTTTCGATCCGACTGATTGGCGATATGAATATCGCCTGAAGGAGGAACGGAAAAATACGGCCGCAAGACACTCGCCGCAAAGCGGTTGCGATCTTTTGAGTTTGGATTCGCACTCTTCGAGGCCTTCGATACCCCGGTATCGGCAGCCTCTCAGAATACGAACCAATTCTCAAAATCTTTGCAATCTATTTTAAATTTTCAGCCTTATAGAGTATAAACAGATAATCGGAGTATTTATGAAAATTATCAGATTCGACAGTGTAGGCGGAGCCAGCGGCGACATGATCCTCGGCGCGCTGATCGGACTCGGCGCGGACGCGGATGTTTTGAACCGCGAACTTGCTTCGCTGATACCGGACGAGAAATTCAGGATAATTGCGGCTCCGAAAGAATCACACGGGATCAACGGGATTACCGCCAGGGTGGAAATTGACGAGCCGCCGCATTCTCCACACCACGGACATGATCATCATCATGACCACGGCGGACGCTCTTTTGCCGATATCCGGCAGCTGATCGAAAGAAGCGGGTTGACGGATACAGTCAAAGCCATGAGTATCAAAGTCTTCGCCGCGCTGGCGGCGGCGGAAGGCAAAATTCATAATATGACCCCGGACAAGGTGCATTTCCACGAGGTCGGCGCGGTTGACTCCATAGTTGACATCACCGGCTGCTGCCTGGCGCTGGAAATGCTGGGGGTGCAGGGCATTTCCGTTTCGCCACTGCCCTCCGGACAGGGTACTTTCAAATGCCGTCACGGCATCTATCCGATTCCGGCTCCCGCCACCGTCGAACTGATGAAAAACCTGAAATCCGTCTTGACGGACGAACCTTACGAACTGGTGACGCCGACCGGGGCCGCGCTGCTTTCAGTCTGGCCGCATGTGGAAGTTCCGGCCGGCAGCAGGCTGACCGATGCGGCCAACAGTTTCGGCCATAGAGAACTGAATGCCAGGCCGAATCTGCTGCGCGCAATCCTTTATGAAACGGCGGAAAGTTCCGTGACGGAGCATCATGACGGCACGGATGCCGTTATGGTTCTGGAAACGAATATTGACGATTGTCCGGCGGAATTTATCGGTCCGATTTTCGACCGCCTGCTCAGCGCCGGGGCGCTTGACGTCTGGACAACGCCGGTCATGATGAAAAAGCAGCGTCCCGGAATCATGCTGTCCGTCATTTGCCGAAGTGATTGCAGAAAAGCACTTTACGATATTATCTTCAAGGAAACGACGACCTTCGGGATCCGGGAGTATCCGGTAGCCAGGCAATGTCTCGACCGGAGATTTGAGCAGACCGACACGCCTTACGGCAAAGTCAAAATCAAAGTCGGAAGCAGGAACGGCATGGATATTACCTGCTCCCCGGAGATAGACGACTGCATCCGCCTTTCAAAAGAATCCGGAACTGCCGTAAGAGACGTTTATCTGGCGGCAGTTATACTCTATAAGGGTAAAAATTTAAAATAGATTGCGAAGATTTTGAGAATTGGTTCGTATTCTGAGAGGCTGCCGATACCGGGGTATCGAAGGCCTCGAAGAGTGCGAATCCAAACTCGAAAGATCGCAATCCCGCAGTCGCGGGATGAATGTCTTGCGGCTGTATTTTACCGTTCCTTCTTCCGGCGATGTGGGTATCGCCTGTCAGTCGGATCGAAAAAATCCAATCCGCAATCCTATTCATCTATTATAAATTTTCACCCTTATAGAGTATAAAGCTTTTAAGACAAAGTAAGCCGTCAATTTGAAAATGATGACGGGATATTGGCGTTTTTGCTTTTGTCCAGCAGCGCTGCCGGAATAAATTTCTTGACCAGCAGCGGGTTAACCCTGATCTTGATATTAATGCGGTTATCCTTCATGTCCACCGAAACGGCTGACGGAACCGGCTCATTTTCATGCTGCAGGAATATCTGGATGGGATTTTCCTGCTTTTCCAGCGTCAACAGTTTGTCCGGGTCTTCGGATTCTTTCAGCAGTTCCATTGCCCGCTTTGCGTCAATCTCGCCGCTGATCACGGCAATTGTGTCATAATACAGTTTGCAATATATCGCCGGATGCTTTCCGGCGTTATACTCTTTTACACAATATGTATCGTCAGCCAGAGGTTTAATGCCGTCAATATCAAATGTCTTTTTTAAGAAAGAGATCTTTTCCGTCCTGCTTTCCGTTTTCAGAAAGAACACCGGCTTGCCATTTTCCAAGTCCGTATAATAGCTGAACCGGTTGTCAATGGAGGCGGTAATTACCGCCAGCAGGCTTTTTATGCCGGGTGCCAGCTGCGGGTCGTTCTGGAATTCAAACAGCAGTCCCGGAAGCCGGCGAATCATATCCGGCGCGGCTTCCATGTCCACCGATGCGGCGATGGCTTTATTCTTCACCACTGGCATCAACTGGACCTTGTTCTGACTCTGTCTGGCAATGAATTCCGACAAATCGGAGCCGGATGCCGCTTCGAGCGCAAGCCGGATATCAATATGGTCCGGCAGTACATTAAACTTGACCGTCATTTTGCCGATTTGACGGATCAGTTTTTCAAATTCCTCCGCCGTCTGCTTCATTTTTTCCGCCGGAACCTTGCCGTGCCGCTTTTCCAGGTTCTTCAGCAGAGCATTTTCCAGATATTTATTTCTGACTTCGCTGTAGTCATCTTTGCAACCGTTCAGGTATTTGGTCATATCCAGCGTCAGAAGCACCGTGGAAAGATTGTCATCTTTTACCGGTGCCATCAACGGCGGCAGGCTGTTAATGGAATTCAGCAGCGGCTTGGAATAACTCAAGCCGATTCTATTTCCCAGTTTTTTGACGAAAGCTTCATGCCCGAGAAACTTTACCGTATCCGGCAGTTTCTGATTGGGATTGCTGCCGACGGCGGCGCACCACAGAAATTTATCACTCTGTGAATAGATTAATACGGACACCGGAGCGGAAAAATCCAGCGACTGATATTCCGGGTTCAGTGTCAGCGCAATTATGCCGAGGAACGGCAGGGCTTGAAGATCAGGAGCAATTTTTTCGGCAAGCTTGCTCGCATTGTCTGCAAAGTCCGTTAATGACACTATCTCCATTCTGCCGATCGGCTCCGGATTTACCGCCGGAACTGTAACCGGCGTGAATAACGTCAGTAGCAAAAGCGATGATGCCGCTAAGAACACTTTTCCGGGGCGGCAGCTTCGATCCGTCATTTTGTTTTTCATTTTAATCTCTTTAGTTGAAATAATATAAGAATCAGGAACTTAGGAGTCGTT
This sequence comes from uncultured Lentisphaeria bacterium, assembly GCA_903840185.1. Lineage (GTDB taxonomy): Bacteria > Verrucomicrobiota > Lentisphaeria > Victivallales > Victivallaceae > CAIPAT01. Next base: position 6,238 of record CAIMFA010000776.1, read on the forward strand.
CAAAAATAACTGGTACTTTCTACTGGCGTCTCGGGGGCACTTCCGGCTTTGCCGATTCGTTACAAAGCTATGGCTTTGCTCCTCTCCGGCAACCCCGGAATTTCTCCCCGATACCCTCAGTATAAAATACCACTTATTTCTTTACAACTCCTTATACCGTCGCTATCAATTCTTTCGCATGTGCGGCCGCGGCTTTGCCGCCGCCGAGCATCCGTCCGAGCTCTTTAACTCTTGCCTCGCGGTCAAGCCGGGCGATTCTGGAACAGGTGCGGTTGCCGACAACCTCTTTCTGCACCATGTAATGCGCGTCTGACTGGGCCGCGACCTGCGCCAGGTGGGAGATGCACAGCACCTGATGCTTCCGTCCCAGCGCCTTCAATTCAAGCCCCACCTGATTGGCGGTTTCCCCGCCGATGTTCACGTCAATCTCATCAAAAACCAGTATCGGCAGAGAATCGGCATCGGCCAGAACCGTTTTCAGCGCCAGCATGACCCGGGAGATTTCCCCGCTGCTGGCGATATTGCGCAACGGCTGAAGTTCTTCCCCGGGATTGGCGGAAAACATGAAATCAATCCGGTCCATCCCTTTTTCGCCGGGCTCGGTTTCAGCAAAACTTATGTCCAGGGCGCTGCGCAGAAAGCCCAGCGCTTTCAGTTTATCAACAACTTTACGGCTGAAAGTCTCCGCTGACTTTTTTCTGGCGGCGGAGAGCTTTTCCGCCGCTTTGCGTAATTTATTGAGCAGAGACTTCTCTTCGGCATCAAGTTCCTGACGCTTTTTTTCGGAATTGCTGAACAACTCCAGGTGCTGCCGGGCGCTTTCCAGATTTTCAAGAACATTGTCCAGCCCCGGCCCGTACCGCCGTTTCAGCGTTTGAAGCGAACTCAGCCTGGCTTCCAGTTCCATAAATTCCTGTTCGTCAAGCTCGACGCGCCTGCTGTAATCTTCAATCTGTCCTGCCAGGTCACGGAGCAATTCGCTGATCTGGTCGCAGGCCTGAAGCATCTCTCCGCCCTTTTCAGCGTCGCTCTTCTCAAGTTCATGAATATTGCGGTACACCGTCGCCAGCTGATCGGCCATGGAATTTTCCGATTCATTCAGTATCTGCACCGACTGCGCGGCATGTTCCATAATCTGCTTGGCATTGGCGGCGACGCGGTGACGCGCCGAAAGCCGCTCATCTTCGCCCGGTTCCGGCCCAGTGCGTTCAATCTCCTCGATAGTCATCCGCAGATGTTCCGCTTCCATCGCTGTCGGCAGGTCTTTAAACATGCTGTCCCGTTTTTCACGCAGCGCTTTGAGTTCTCTGCAAATCGCTGCACATTCCTGCAACTGTTTTTCGAGCTGTGAATAGCGGTCCAGCATATCCAGCTGGCAGGACTGGGAAAAGAGCGACTGATGCTCGTTTGCCGCATGCACATCCACCAGCAGTTCGCCGATGCTTTTCAAGGTTTGCAAAGTAACGGGAGTGTCGTTGATCAAATTTTTCGTCTGGTTCAGGGAGATCACCCGGCGAAGCTGCAGTTCAGGGGCCGCTTCATCGACCGGAATTTCCGCTTCTGCCAGTACCGGTTTCAAAATGCGGAAAGTCTCCGCGGACAGCGAAATCCCGGCGGAAACTTCACAGCGTTCGGCCCCGGAACGGATAACGCTTTTGTCGGCCCGCTCGCCGAGCAGCAGATTGATCGTTCCCAGCAAAACCGATTTGCCGGCACCGGTTTCTCCGGTGATCACATTGAAACCGCCGCCGAACTCCACTTCCGAGTGTTCGATCAGGGCCAGATTTTTTATCTTTATCCAGTTAAGCATAACCGCGTTTACTATATCTATGTTAATGAAAGAACGTTTAAATATTTGTTTTTTACCGAAATCGGGATTAAGATTTATTATTACCCTTATATGATTATAATACAAGCACCGGAGATAAAAAAATGGCCTCCTCGAAGAGATATAGCGATGGAAATGGAATACGTATTACCTGCACCGGAGAAGCAGATCTGAAACTGACCAGGGTGGAACTCGGCTGTTCAGCCGTCAAAAAACTGCCGCCGGCAGGCTCGCCCGCCGCGAAACTGCTTAATCTCATCAGCGACTTTGTTCAAGGCAAACCCGTCTCCCTGCCGCCGGACGTTCTCGATCTGTCGCTATTTACGGATTTCGAGCTTAAAATTTTGCAGATGCTGCGCTGCAAAGTTCCACGCGGAAAAGTCATCTCTTATGCGAACCTTGCCGCAATGTCCGGTTCCCCGCGCAGTGCCAGGGCTGTCGGCGGGGTCATGCGCAGAAATCTGTTTCCGTTGTTTTTGCCGTGTCACCGGGTAATTGCCAGTGACGGAACCCTCGGCGGTTTCATGGGCGAAACTGGTGCCGGCTGTTCCGGCCCGGCCCTGAAGAAGCAACTGCTGTTAAACGAAGGCATTGTTTTTCTGCCTTCAGGAAAAGTTGCCGAGGAAAGCATCATCCGGCTGTAACCGGATTCTCTTGTATTATGTTTTTCATGATTCCGGGCTTTCAACTTTCCTTATTTGAAGAAAAATATTCTTTTTCGCGGAATGCCCCTATTGACAATAATCGATTGCAGTATTATAATCATTGTCAAAGCGGTTTGACAATCAGTTTTGATACAGGTGGTAAATGATGGCGCAGAAAGTTACAATCAGCGATGTTGCAGCTCATACCGGGGTCTCCACGAGTACGGTATCCCATGCTTTGAGCGGGCGGCGCAAGATCAGCGACAAAGTGCGGCAGAAGATTTTTGACGCAGTTACCCAGCTTAATTACCGTCCTTCCTATGCTGCGCAGGTGATGAACACCAAACGCACGATGCTGATCGGCGTGCTGACAGACCAGAGCCGCAATCCTTCTTCCGGCGTACTGTTTGAAGCGCTGCAGAATGAGCTGGTTAAACATTGTTATTCGATGGTGCTGGGGGTAGCCGGACTGGACGAGTCGGCAGGCCGGGCAATGCTTACAAAATTTTCTACTGGAATGGTCGATGGTATCATTAACATGCTGCCGCAAATCGAGACCAACGAAGCCAAGCATATCTGCGCGCCTGTCCCGGTGGTTACTTACCAGCGGCAGGATTCAGCCCCGGTCTATATCAATTATGAAGACTCGATATGCAAGGTGATGGAATACCTGTGGAGTCTGGGACACCGCCGGATCGGATTCGTAACTTCTGAAACCCGGACTTTCGGCGGAGTTGATCCGACTTTGACAGGGTTTAAACGGTTTTTGTCCGGAAAAAATGTGCCTCTTGACGAACAGCTGATCTATGCCGGAAGAAATGATATCGACAGCGGAATAATTGCCGCCGAACGTTTCTGCCGCCAGGGCGTCAGCGCTATTTTCGCGGGCAACGACCAGATGGCGGTCGGCGTCTACCAGTGGGCCTATACCAACGGCATTAAAATTCCCAAAGATATTTCGGTTGTCGGTTTCGACGACAGTCCGCTGGCAACAGCAGTGTTTCCACAACTGACGACTGTCCAACTGCCGCTGGTTGAACTGGCCAGTCATACAGTCGAAAGTCTGATGCGTAAAATTGACGGCGGCACGGATAACACTCAGACAAAAATCATTAATCCGAGCCTAGTCATCCGTAAGTCAACCGCGACGGCAAAACCAATTTTAAAAATTTAATATTTATAGTCAGGGAACGAGTTTTATTACATGAGTCAATAACGCATCGACAATTAAAGGAGAAGAATAAATGAAAATCAGACAATCAACTAAAAAGATGGAGAAAGGGCAAATGAAAACGAAACAGACGCAAATTTTCACACTCATCGAACTCCTCGTGGTGATCGCCATCATCGCCATCCTGGCCGCACTGCTGCTGCCGTCACTGAACAAGGCGCGGGAAACCGCAAAAAAGATTACATGTGTTAATAACATGAAGCAGACGTGGAGTGCGGTTCAATTTTATGCCAACGATTCCGGAGACATGATTGCGCCTACGGCCGACTATAACAACTCTTTTAAAGACTGGATTGAACTTATAACCAGGCCATCCAACATTAGTTCGATAGGATATATCAACCGCAAACTGCTGATCTGCCCGAAAGATACCACGACGTTTGACCCGGTAAGCGATTGGGCGTATTACAGCACTTACGGGATGTACATGGGGCGCGGCAACGGCAGATACCACCCTGAAATCTTCGGCAACTATATGATTGCCTATACCAACAGCTTCGGCGCGGGTATCACCATGTACAAAACCAGCCGGATGCGCAATACCAGCAAATTAATGATGCTCGCCGATACCATGCTTAGTCCCAATGCCACCAGCGTATCACATCCGGACAAGTTATTCAAAGGATTCTGGCTGTTCATTCCGGATGGCGAGTGTGAAGGGGCGCGGATTACCTTACGGCATAAAGGAGGTTTTACCAACATGACTTATGCCGATGGCCATGTCGAGTCGCTAAATGCCACACAACTTAACAAGGAAATTATGTCTTGTAAACGCGTATTTACGGAAGATGGCGGAAAATGGGATATATCCCCTTAGAACCTTACTCATAATATCTTGCGTTTTTTTGGCAAGACTTGTTTTTTGCGCAGTTGTAAGTAATTGTACATAAAATAGATAACCGGTATTTTTTTAATGGTTCAACTTTTTAAAATTGGTTCCGGCTATGCTGGCTTAGGTTGAAGTCGCAATTTTGATAAAGAACCCGAACAAAGTTAAGGAGAAAAGATTTTGAGCATAGGTGCGGATTTCAGCGCAACGGACAGGGCTGGAGCGCCGGCGCTTTATGTTGATGTCACACCGTAGACGGCAGAAATAATTATCATAAATAACCTGTAATAAGAAAAAATGTTGAGAGAAAATATGCAGAGAACATTTACTGTAGTGACGGTTACATTATGGGCGGTGTATATGTTTTGTCCGTCCGTTCAAAGTCAAACTCAACTGAAGGATGATACCATGAATAGCGGATTTGTCGTAAAATCGGAAGAGGCTGCGGTAATAAAAAAATGGCTGGCCGGACTTGGGGATATCACCAGAACCCAAGTTGGCTGCGTGTCTTGCGTGTCTTGGAAACAGGGATGGGGACGCCTGCACCAGGCGCAATCAATTCTTGATGCTCCGCTTTGTCTGGCCGGCAAACAGTATGCCTGGGGCCTGGGCACTCATGCTGACAGCGAAATTGTTATCAAATGCAGCAAACCGCTTAAATCGTTCCGGACATTAGTTGGAATTGATGATAACCGCGATAGCGTCAAAGGCATTGCAGAGTGTAAATTTTCCATCTGGAGCGGCGATAAGTGTCTAACGGAAAGCAGCATACAAAACGTTAAGTCTGCGCCGGGGAAAATTGCCGCCGAACTGAATGGCGCTACGGAGTTTATCCTGAAAGTCAAAGCGCTTAACACTAAAGTCAAATCGCTTAACACTACTCATTTAGCCCATGCAGACTGGGTTGAATGCGAGGCAATAACTGCAGACGGTGAAGTGTTGAAACTCGGAGACCCAGCAACCCGGGGACTTTCCGATCTCATGCCGGTTTCATTCCGATTTGCCGGAATAGATTCGGAACAGTGGTTTTGCAGATGGGGGATCAGGCATACACTGTCGCAAAAATCCGGGTTCATATTGCATCAATTTGTCACCCGCGACACCGAGACCGGGCTTGAATGCCGTGTTGAATTAGAGGAATACGAGCAATTTCCTGCGGTACTCTGGAACGTCTATTTTACCAATCTCGGGAAGACCGCTACGCCGATTCTGGAACGGGTCAAAATCCTGGATATCACATGGCCTGCAGCGACCCGGAAAATCCTCCATCATGCGCACGGCGCGTTCCATTATGCAGAGGAAAAAACTTCAGCGGAATCCTTCCGGGATAATTTTATGATGGTTACGGAGGATCTTAACCGGACTTCACCAGTTACTATCGCGGGTGTCGGTGGACGTCCGTCGGTGGACTGGATGCCATATTTTAATTTTGAAGGAAAAGACGAAGGATTGATGTTCGGAATCGGCTGGACCGGACAGTGGCAGGCACAAATTAAAGACGGCAGCGAATCCGTCAAATTCCAGGCTGGCATGGAATTTATCCATACCCGTATCGAACCTGGTGAAACCATCCGGCAACCGGCGATCCTGATGATTTACTGGCAGGGTGAAGCTATCCGCGGGCATAATCTGTTACGCCATTTTCTACAGGAAAAGATATTGCCGCGAGACCGTCATGGTAAAACTTTACAGGCTCCAACCTGTAACCTGACCTGGGGCGGAATGGTGGCATCCAGCCACCTTGAGCGTATCAGCAATATCAATAAAGAAAAAATCCCGTTCGATTATTACTGGATTGATGCGGGGTGGTATGGCAACGCAGGTCCAAACATGGACGAATTTACTCCCGAATGGGGCAGCCAGGCTGGAAACTGGAAGATTAATCGCGATACTTTTCCCAATGGCTTTAAGGAAATCAGCAATGCCGTCCATGCCGCCGGGAAAAAATTCCTGCTTTGGGTGGAACCGGAACGGGCCATCCAGGGAACGGCGATAACGCTGGAGCATCCGGAATGGTTTCTCGGCCAGAAAGAACATGCGGAAAATATGTTGATGAACCTCGGCAATCCGGAAGCGAGGAAATGGTGTACCGAGCTGATTGCCGGATTGATTACCAATGAAGGGCTTGACTGTTATCGCCAGGACTTCAATTTCAGTCCTTTGCCTTACTGGCAGAATAATGATACGCCGGAAAGAGTGGGCATTAGCGAAATCCGTTATGTTGAAGGATTATACGCGTTTCTCGGGGAACTGCGCCGTCGCTTCCCCGATCTGCTGATCGACAACTGCGCCAGCGGCGGACGCCGCCTCGACTTCGAAATGATGCGCTACAGCATTCCGCTCTGGGGCAGCGATATGCAGTGTTTTCCCGGCTATATTACCGAGCGGAATCAGCAACAGATTCAAGGGTTATCCTACTGGCTGCCGCAATTTGCCTTCGGTACACAGAATAATCCCGGAGACACTTATCATTTCCGCAGCACCATGGCGGCTGGCGTGATCATTCATATGTTCACTTATGAAAAATGGCCGGTTCAAGCCGATTACCCGTATCCATGGTTACGTGAACGGCTCAATGAATATCATCGGGCCAGGGTTTATTTTTCTGGAGATTTCTATCCGTTTTGTGACCAGACGGCATCGTTTAAATACTGGACAGCCAATCAGTACAATCGTCCTGATCTGGACGGTGGTATCCTGGAAGTATTCCGTAAGGCGGAAAGCGATTATGAGAAAATGCGTTTCCATCTGCAGGGACTCGACGCGAATTCAAATTATGAGGTGGAGGATGCCGACAGCGGGAAGAAGGTAATATTGTCCGGTCGCGAACTGACAGAAGTTGGGTTGTCTGTTGAAATTCCCCAACGGCGTGATTCCAGGCTGTTCTTTTATTATCGGAAATAAGGCATTTCCGCTATAAATACTATTGGCTGATTTCCACATTAACCGGACTGCGGGAACGGTCATAATTCATTATGACACTTACTAGGATGGTTTATTCAAATCAGTACGCGGCATTTATCAATATTGTTTCGTGTTGCAGGCTTAAAGGCCAGTAATACATAAGGATGTTTCGATCCTGACAGAAACTAAAGTCAACCTGATGCTGCTCAAGATTAAAAAAGGAACCCTGAAAGTCATTGATCCCTGGCTTCCAGTAAAGCACGTTGACGGCGCCAATATTCTTAATCGTAAAGCATCACTGGGGAACGGAGTTCTGGCACTGCCTGATTTTAAATTCGGGCTGTTTGTCAAAATTAAATATTAATTTACTTCATCAATGGTTTTCTCGGGTGCTGGATTTTCACGGCTGAGGAAACGAATACGGCCGGATTCGGAACCGTAAAACGGCAGAAATAATTATCATAAATAACCTGTAAAAAGAAAAAATATTGAGAGGGAACATGCAGAGAACATTTACTGTAGTGATGGCGTTGATAATGGCTTGCGGCATAGTGAGCGCTGAGGATAATCCGGTGACCAACGGATCATTCGAAATCAGTGAAATCGGCAAATGTCCGCACGGATGGAATTTCAGCACCAGCAGAAATGCGGAAGCATCTGCGCAGGCGACTGACAAGTATTCGGCCGAAGGCGCCAGATCGATCCTGATTACCAATAAGAGCCCGTTCCAGCCGCATGTATACGGAATGCTCTATCAAGCGGTAAAACTCGAACCCGGCAAACGATATCGCCTGAGCTGCCAGGCCCGGAGCGACGGTTCCGTGGATCTCCTCCAGTTTGTGAACGGTAAACGCTGGCAGCAGCGTTTACCGTTGAAAAATCTGTCCGTCAAATGGCAGCTTTATGAATTTGAGTTTGTCGCCGCGCCGGAAGATTTCGAGGCAGACGGCAATTATTATCTGCGGCTTAACACCGAGGGGGTGACTGATGCCGTATATATCGACTGCATTGCAATTACTCCGGCCGGAGCTCAAGTAGCCGATGCCAAAACTTTCCAGCAGCACCGGGTATACCTGATGCCGGGATGCAGCATAGACTTAAAATCTCTCAAGACTATCCCGCCGCAGCTGCCGAGGTTGAAGATTCCAGCCGGCGAACAGTTCTTCCAGGGCGGCAAAATGCCGTCAGCGACAGACCTGGCGGCGGAAATCGTGCTGGACTGGGCTCCCGACGGCCTGATTTTTCTGGCTGACGTCAGCGATGACCGTATTGTCACCAGTCCGGGATCGGAAATGTGGAGCGGGGACAGCGTTCAACTGCGTATAGATCAGACAGGCGCCCTCAACGAAGGCGAGAAGAATAGCGATCTGGAGCTGGGCTTTGCGCCTGATCCGGACGGGATTAAATCATGGTGCTGGCAGTTGGACCGACCCCTTGCCGTAAACGAAGCGATTGTTACCGGCTTTACCCGTCCGGGCGGCTATGTGGTGGCGGTAAAACTGTTCTGGTCATTTCTTGACAAGGTCGATTTTAACGCCAGGAAACCGTTCAGTTTTAATGTGGTGGTAAATGACCGCGATGACCGGCAGCAGCGCCGGGTGGCCTTTCTGGCTCCGGGCATTCATGATTCCAAGAGCAGCAGCCGGAATACCCTGGCGCTGTTCGACGTGAAACAGCCGTCACTTGGCGTGATCCCGGCAAAATTGAAGACATTCAAGGACTTTTCAGGACGGATAGTCGTGTCCGGCTTAACTATGGCACAGAGCTGGAGCATCAAGGCGGTGATGGTCGACGCTCAAAAGAAACAGCAGGAGTTCGTTATTGATTCTATTGCGCCGGTCGGGCCGGAAAAAGTCGCGATTGCCAATTTTAAATTTCCGCTGGAAAAAAACAGCGAAGGGCCGTTTACAGTAACTTTCAGTGTTCCCGGCACTGCGGTAACCTCGGTATTAGAGGCAGTGAAAATCGATCTGGGCAAAGAACAATTGCGTTCGCTGGATGAGATTGACCGGAAGCTGGACTCCGCCCGGGCGGAACTGCCCCGTTATTATCCGGACGGCAGGATTTCACGCTATCTGGAACTGCTGTTAACGGAAACGACGCGGCAGGCGGCGATGCAGCTGCAGGATTTGAGCCGTAAAGAATCGACCGAGGCGCGCACTTTTTATGTAGAGCGCGGTGAAATTACGGTTCCGGAAATGAAACAGGCCGTTAATATGCTTGAGGAAAAGCTGAGTGTATTGCGGAACGGCGGCAAGCTGCCGGCGACCTGGATGTATGTGTCATCGCCATCGCAGTTAAAAAACGGCTGGTTGATGGCTGAGGCTGCAGACGAACAGGGCGTTCGTGAAACGCGGGGTACTTTTTTCATTGGCTATGGTCATTTCGGCCAGGTTATCCGCGATCTGCCGTTGTTCCCGAAACTGGGCGGCAATGTTATTCAGATTGAAATCGGACCACGGTCGTTTTTTCCGAAACCCGGTAAAGACGGTGATTTTACGGAATATTCTCTCGACGATTTCCGTACACGGATTGAACCGGCGCTGCAGCGGGCCTGGGAGAATAACGTCAAAGTCTGTCTGCTGTTGTCCCCGCACTATTATCCGGGCTGGCTGCTGGAAAAATATCCGGAACTAAAATCGGAGTCCGGATTTTTAAAATACGATGTCAACCATCCCAAGGTCCGGGAGATGGTCGGTAGTTACCTGAAGATTATCATTCCGCTGCTGAAAAATTCCAAGTACAGCCAGGCGCTCCACAGTCTCTGCCTCTCCAATGAACCAACTTACCCTTCATGCCGCCTGGACAGCGAATTCACCCGCAAGCAGTTCACAGCCTGGCTGGAGAAAAAATATGGTGATATTGCCGTATTCAACCAGGCATCCGGCAGCAATTTTACTAATTATGCGGCGGCGCTGACCGCCGGGATGACGCATTCGGCGGTAAAATACGAGTTTTACACTTTCAAGCGGGAAATTTTTGCCGGATGGCATCGCTGGATGGCCGAATCAATCCGCAGCCAATGGCCGGAAATACCTCTCTCCGCCAAAATCATGGTGTTCAATAATTTCAAAGCCGCCAGAATCGATGAAGGGGTTGATCCTGAATTGTTCTCGGAATTGAGCGATCTGAACGGCAATGACAACTATATGAATTACGGACAGGGGCGCTGGATCAGCGACTGGCTGCCGATGGCTATGGGACACGATCTGCAGTTGTCCATGAAGAAAACATCTATCTGCAATGCTGAAAACCACATCATCAAGGATGGCGAAACTAACCCGATCCCCTATGATCATATCTATACGGCAATTTTTCAGCAGCTTACCCAGGGTGTCGGGGCGATGATGACCTGGGTCTGGGTCGATCTGGACTTCAACGCCAATCAGAAACAGCCGGTTGATTTACGCGGCAACATTTTCCACCGTCCGATTGATATTATCGCCCAGGGCATGGCCGCGTTCGACGGCAACCGGATTGCTCCGCAAATCATCAGCTTCTGCCAGTATGATCCGGAAGTGGCCGTGCTCTACTCGCCAACTTCATATATCCTGAACGGCGAGAAATACGGCTTCTCCGCGGAACTGATTTATACCAACCTCAGTTTCTCCGGTTATAAGCTCGGATTCCGCAGCGAAAAACAACTGGCGGCCGGTAATTTCGGCAAAGTCAAAGTGCTGTTTGCCGCCGATGCGGCCAATATCCGCCGGGAAACGCTGGACGGGTTGCGCCGGTTCACGGCACAGGGCGGTAAAATAGTCACTTACGGTGATTGCTTCAAGCAGGATGAATTCGGGCGGCCGCTGCAGATTGATTTCCCGGTCACGGTGCTGCCGAAACTGAATAAACAGGCGTTGATTGATAAAATGCGCACGGTAATTGCCGACAAGGTAAAACTGCCGGTCAGTCTGACCGATCCGGCCAAAGGCAATGAAGGGCTGCTCTGGCGTACCGCGATTACTGCTGATGGAGCGATAGTCAACCTGGTCAATTACAATTTTGAGCCGCGCCGGATAAAAATCACCGTTCCGGAGGGCAGCCGGATAGTTGATCTGGTGTCAGGAAGCGAACTGAGTCCTGAATTCGAGCTTAAGCCCCTGCATCCACTGTTGCTCCAAATCGGGAAATAACCTGATTTTACAAAATTGAAACGACATACTCATAAATATGCAAAATGAAACAATCTTATGAAAAGAACATTTTTCCAATACTTTTTCGAAAGCTTACTCGCCGTTGCGGTGTTCCTGCCGGGATGGCTCTGCGCATTTGATTTGGATGTTAATTCCAGCGGCATCCAAATCAAAGCCGGGAGCATGGGGGAGTTTTCCCTTTCTGCGCCCGTCTTGACCGTGAATGGCAAAGAAGAAGAAAGCATAGAAAAAAAGGCGTCCGGCAATCAGAGCAATTTTCGTTATCCGTGCGGAGCGACTTTGCAAATAGACCGGGATCGCGATGAAATCAGCATGGCATTTGCCAAAGTTCCCAAAGGAAGCGAATACAAAATCAGCATGTTGATTCCTGGAAATTATAAAGATGGCGCAAAATGGGCGGTTGACGGAATCGAAAAACAATTCCCTCAAAATTTAGTTAAAGGCAAACCGCATTTATATCAGGGAAACAACGGGATTTTTACTTTAATCAGTTTTGATAACAAGAAACTTTTTTTCAAACTGCCGGCAGGCTATGCGTATCAGCAGTTGACCGATAACCGGGAATGGAGTTGGAACGTTTTTGCCTGGTTTTTCACCTTGCATGTTGAAGGAAACGAGACGCATAAACTGGTGATTTCCTGCGATGAAACACAAGTAAAAACAGTCAGAAAGATGGACCGGTTCGGACAAGCTCCGGAGAAAAAATTCCCGGAGAAAATCAGTTCGGAAGCTGAATTGCGGAATGATGCCAAAACAGAAAATTCCTATTATCAGTCACTGCCGAAATCCGCCGGCGATGCGTTTGGCGGACAGCCCGGAAGCCGGGAACGGCTCAGTCTTCAAAAAACAGGATTTTTCCATGTGGAAAAAAAAGCCGACCGCTGGTATATGGTTGATCCGGCGGGCAATGCATTTTTCCAGCTTGGAATCTGCAGTTTCAACTTTATGGAAGATTATACCTATGTGCAGGGACGGGAATCCATCTACGAATGGATTCCACCGCATGATGCGACTTTCCATGTGACCTGGAATCCGGAGCCTTGGTGGAATGATAAGGCCGTTTCATTTTATTTGGCGAATTTGATACGAAAATACGGTCTTTTTGACAAAGACCAGTGGACGGAGCGCATGATTCAACGGGTCAGAGCATTCGGATTCAACAGTATCGGTGCATTTACAGAATTCTCGCCGGTCTATGAGAAGACTGGATTTCCCTATGTCGCGCATTTACCGCTTTCATTGCCGGAAATTCCGGGGCTTCGCGGAATCTTCGACCCGTTTCATACGGAAAATGCACAGAAAATTGATCGGGCATTCTCAAAATCCATTGCAGAAAATGCTGAGAAAACTTTACTGATTGGCTATTTCCTTGCGAATGAACAGGAATGGGAACACTTGCCGCGCGCCATCTCCGCTCTGAATGGATCGTTTGCCGCAAAACGCGAACTGGTAAAAATACTCCGGGAAAAGTATCCATCCATTGCGACGTTTAATAAGGCATGGAATTTAAATGCCTCGACTTTTCCGGAACTTCTAGACCGCGAACTGCCGATCACCACGCGGGAGGCGTCCGCCGATATGCTGAAGTACAACGAACACTTTTTGGAAGCCTATTATAAACTCATTGCTGACACCTTCCATAAATATGACAAAAATCATCTGTTGATCGGAAATCGCTGGCAGCCCGGTACAGCGGACAGTGAAGTGCTTTGCAAAGTTGCCGGGAAATATATGGATGTCATCAGTATCAACTATTATACCACCGGAATTGATGAAAATTTCGTTAGCAGGCTGTACAAATGGAGCGGGGAAAAGCCGCAGATATGGAGTGAATTTTTCTATACCAGTGAAAAAGAAAGCAATGTCAATGGCCGCGGAATGGATGTTTCCACGCAAAAAGAACGCGGAATGGCTTACCGTCAGTATGTCGAACAGGGTGCGGCGCTCGGCTTTGTGGTCGGAATCGAATGGTTCACATTAACCGATCAATCCGCGACCGGTCGTTTTTTTGAAAAATATAATGGAGAATGTTACAACACGGGGCTTTTTTCGGTGACGGATCGTCCTTATAAAGACATGATTGCGGAAATGGTCACAACCCATCAGAATATATACAATCTTTGTGATGGCAAGCAGAAGCCGTTTGTCTTCAATCATCCGAGCTTTAGTAATATGAAAAAAACGTTGAAGCCGGAAAAGTAATCATTGATGGGCTGCCGGAGCCCCCTCATGGACAGAAAGACCTTCAGCATCGTGGTACCCGATGTCATTTGGAGGTCATTTTTAGATGGACCGGGATAAAGAAGATCTATCTGTATTTGCACGGGGCAGAGATTCAAAATAAGAGAACTTCAGTTATAACAGAAGCAAAGTAATATGCAAAACGAAACGAAGACTTATCATGTCGGCACCCTGACGTATACGAAAGCCTCGCTGGCGATCCTTTTCTGCTGGCTGCTGTGGGGGGATTTCTGCTACGTGCTGATGGAGACGGTGGTGCCGAGTATTATGCCGCTGAAGTTCAAGGCGCTCGGTGCCTCCAACA
>CAIMFA010000777.1 GCA_903840185.1 uncultured Lentisphaeria bacterium
ATTGGAATAAGATGCCTGAACTCCGTTATCCAGCTGCATCATAATCATGTTGCTGTCTTCCACATCTATCACCGGTGACATGCCTGCCTGCGCCAGCGGCGGCCAGTGGGCATTGCTCCATGAAGCGATACCGGGGGTCGACGGATCACGGCGTTCACATTTATCATAAATGGATAACATGCCCATACCGACGACTGATTTTGTGTATCCACCGGCCAACCAGTGAATTACGTCAATATCGTGTGCGCCTTTCTGGAGCAGCAGACCGGTACTGAATTGCCGTTCTGAATGCCAGTCTTTGAAATAAGCATCGCCGCCGTAGGAGATGAAGTGACGGCACCATGCAAGCTGAACTTTGCCGATAATTCCGGAATCAATCACTTCTTTCATTTTTAGAATTGCCGGAAAATGGCGCATATTGTGTCCGAGATAAAGCTTTGAGCCGGTGCGCATGGCGGTATTGAGCAGTCTGTCACAGCCTTCAATGGTGATCGCCATCGGTTTTTCCAGGTAAACTGCTTTGCCTGCTTCAAGCGCGGCCAGCGCCTGTTCTTCATGCAGAAAATCCGGAGAGGTGACAAACACCGCGTCAATATCTTTGCGTTCCAGCAGTTTTCTATAATCATCAGTTACAAAAACTTCTTCCCCGTAAGTTTCTTTAAATTTTATGAGGGCTTTGGGATTGACGTCAGCTCCGGCGACCAGCCTGGAGCCTTTGCCCGGATTGTGTGCGTTGCTGGCTAATTGTCCGCGCCCCCCTGCCCCGATCACTCCAATTCTTAAATCATCCATTTTCTCAAACCTTCTGTTGCAATTTATATTTGATAAACCTAAATATGCTGTTAAGCTATATAATGTAATAAATTTACAGTTGATATAATGAATGTAAATAGCACAATTACATAAACAGATATATTAAATTATCATAATAATGTAACATATTGATATATTATGGACAATAAGCAGACAATAAAAGAACTGACTGAAAAATTTCCATTTCAGTTACTTTTTGCAAACTACGGCAATGCTGATGCCAGAACAGCGAGCATTGAGCGCATTAATTATGAATACTGTACGATTGAGTATATTATTGAAGGTGAAGGCTGTCTGGAATGTGCCGGTAAAGTATTTCATCTTAAAAAGGACAGTATCTATTTTCTGCACAAACACCAGAATCATCGCTACTGGCCAGAGCCGGCAGCCCCATGGCAGAAGATATTTTTCATAGTTGACGGTTCGTTTATGGAGCAGCTGTTGAAAATATACGGACTCGACAAAATCTATTTTATTGAAAATTGCAGTTCAATATTTCATTACTTCACTGAAATTATGACGCTTTGTTCATCGTCGGCGCCGGATAAAGATTTACGCGGTTCAGTATTGTTTCACCAGCTTGTAATGGACTTATACGAAATAATCTATGCTGAACACTGGCAGATGCCGGAGGAGATCAGCATGTTGAAGAAATTTCTGGACGAAAATACCGGATGCAAAGTCAATCTGGATGAAATATGTCAGCAAGTAAACCGTTCAAAACCGCATCTGATCCGGCTCTTCAAGAAATACACCGGCAGCACTCCGTATGATTATCTGATGAAAAAAAGAGTTGAACATGCTAAACTCATGCTTATTCACGCCACGATGTCAATCAAGGAAATAGCCGGCAAGCTGCAATTTTCCGATCAATATTACTTTTCCAATTATTTCAAAAAAATAACCGGAACCTCTCCGTCAGAATTCAAAAAACAGGTCAGACAGATACGCTTAAGACCATGAATTCTAAAGTTCGTAGATTTGTATAACCAGCCTTTACTTCTTGTTCTTTTCCGGCGGCATCCAGTTGGCGTCCCATATGAAATCCGGATAACTCCGTCCGTACATCGCATTACCGATAAAACCGAATGAGACAATATCTGCCACCCCGGTTACCGCTCTGGCGACGGTGAAGAGCGCGCCTTCCGGTATACCCACTATTACTCCGAAGAAAGGAATTGCTGCATTGTCGTAAATGACGCAGCGCGGAATCTCCAGCCAGCAGGTGGACACGTTGACAAGCCCTCTGCCGAAACATAATACCGGGTTATTAAGACTTTCGTATTGCGGTTCCGCTTTTTGCGATGGCGCCGCCGCTGGTTGCGTCGCGACTGCGGTAGCATCGGGAGTTGCTGCTTGTTCAGCCGCACCAAGGGGGACGCCAAGAACGCAAACCCCGATAAAAATACCGATCACAAATAACTTTTCCATATTCCCCCCCATCCTTTTTTGTGTTGAGTACTTCGCACAGCAATGGTAAAGGAATATATAGTGTACAACATTGGAAAGCAAATTTTACCGGCGTCAAAAGGCTTGATAGACTAAATAAATCCAGTTCACTAAAGATATTTCACTATCAAGCTAATTCTTAGCCTGTGCCTTTGCAATCATGAAATGATTTCGCTGATCTCCGACGGTTTTCTGCCATAGTATAGACCGAATAGGTATGTTCTTTTACCGGATTTAGCCTCCGCTTTTGGATTTAACCATAAATCACTAATATTATAGTCAAACTCAATCTGAAAATACTTGCTGATCCGGTATTTAGCATCAATATCTTTGTGCCAGATCAAATTCAAGATATTGGGAGACTGTCTGACAACTTCGCTTTTTACAGTCAACAAATACTCTGGAGAAACCGGTAATCCTATAGACAGCCGGCAGAACCTCAGATGCTGTGACAGCAGATTGTCATTTTTCACAAACTTCTCCAGCAGTTCAAAGCGCTTTTCCAGCGCCTCCCTGCCCTGCCCTGTAAAATATTTTTCATTTTCCAGAAAAGCTGCAAATTTCAGCATGAACCCGTCAATCCTGCGGCAGGCAAGCACGAAAGGACTGTTCAATTGGCTGGAATTATACCAGCCGTCCAGTATTATGGAAAGTTGTTTGATGGTAATAAATTGAGCTTCATTGATTCCTGATGTTGAAAATACTTCATAAGGCGGATTTGTGTTAAAAACAGTTCCGGACGGAGGAGTTTCCCTTATAACAGTTCCCGGAAGGAATTTTAAATTCTCAAGCTGTATTTCCTGCGGACTGATATTAATCAGTTCTTCAATATCAAAAATAACATCGTCAAATGTCTGACCGGGCAGTCCGGCAATCAAATCTGCATGTATTTCAAAATTATCGCAACTGACAAGCTGTTTCAAGCCTGTCAGTGATTTTGGACGTGACGCCGGCCGCCTGATCGCCTTCAGAGAGTCAGCGTTAAGCGTCTGTATACCTGTTTCTATATGCAGCATACCGTGCGGAGCCTGTTTTAAGCATGCCAGCAACGACTCAGTCAGCATAGCCGGATTGATTTCCAGATGGAATTTAAAATCCGGGAAATCAGCATAAAACATTCTCAACAGTCCGACTGCGCGTTTTGAATCGTCATTAAAGGTACGGTCAATCAGTCGTATTTCCCGTATGCCTGCCTCGCGGATGTATTCAAGATCAGACTTGATCCTGGTCATGGAATAATATGCGACTCCGGTTGATCCGGCACTGGTACAGAAAGTGCATTTGCCGATACAACCGCGCGAAGTCTCAATCTGGTAGAAAGGCTTGCCGCTGTGAATATAACCGGCGGCAAATGGAGACGGCAGCTCATCAAGATTGCCTGAATACAGTGCGGCTCCATTATCAAAAATAGTTCCGTCGCGCATATAGCACAGTCCGGGAATTCTGCTCCAGCATTCGCATCTGTGCAGATTTTTCAGCACCAGATAGAAAGAACTTTCATCACCGCGGATAACTCCGCTTACATATGGATGATTTTTAAGAAAATCGGAATTGCATCCAAGAAACTCAGGTCCGCCAAGAAAAATCTTAGTTTCCGGAACCGCCTTTGAATATTGCTCCAGAATCCGGCAGAGATATTCAATATTAAAGAGATAACCTGTTGCAGCGATAACATCCGGCGCTTGTGCAATAAGCTTCCGCGGCAGTTCAGCCTCATTCGATTTTATTGTCGCATCCAGATGCAGCCAATGCCATTCCGGCAGCATTCTGCCGGTAAATGACCGTAATAGTCCATAGGAAAGCATAGAGTGCGAGTAGGACGAGTTTATTTCCAGAAAAAGTACTTCGTGCTTCATGTTTCAGCCCTGGAATTTCAAAGAGAGCATGGTAATATCGTCAGATTGCACTGCGCCATTGGCGTGAGCGGTTACTTTGCCGCTGATAAAGTCGATGATTTCTTTAGGATTTGCGCCGGCCATGACGTTCAAGTCAGCCTGAAGCCGTTCGGTTCCATATTCTTCATCAGATGAATTCATCGCTTCATTTACCCCGTCGGTATACATGAAAAGTATATCGCCTTTTTTTAGTTCAAGGCGCTGAATTTTAAATGCTGTTTTTTCCTGTCTGATGCCGCCGATGACTAACGCGCTTTCAAGAGTGATGTATCCAAATGCCTCCCCGTCATAAATCAGCGGCGGATTGTGTCCGGCACTGGCAAAAATAATTTCTCCGGTTTTAACATCAAGAATTGCGCAGATTGCAGAGGCAAACATACAGGACAGATTATTCTTTTCCAGCGCGTTGCCGACATTGGCAAGTATTTGATCCGGGGCAATGCCGGAAAGCGCTTCGTAGCGGAACAGTGCCCTGGCTTTGGCCATAAACATAGCCGCCGGAATTCCTTTCCCGGAAACATCGCCAATGCAGAAATACAGCCGGTTGGCGTCAATAAAGAAGTAATCATAGAAATCTCCGCCGACATCACGGGCGGAAACGGTTGAGGCGAAAATGTCAAATTCATTTCTGTATGGGAAAGCCGGGAATTTACGCGGCAGCATTGACTGCTGGATTTGCGCGGCTACCGCCAATTCACGCTCGATCCGCTGCTGTTCTGAAAGATTAGCCGCAATGTTATTAATATGCTGTTCAAGATTGCAGCCCATGGTATTGAACGTTTCCGCCAGTTCCTGAAATTCATCTCTGGATTTAAGCTTGATTTTGACATCCAATTGGCCGCTGCCCATTGCAGCCGCCCCTTTTTCCAGCACGGTGAAGAGATGATCCTGTGCGCGCAACTGGCTCATCAGCACGTCGCCGCTGAAGAGGCTAATCTCACAAATACCCCAGTCGCCGCCTTTCTCATTCAGCACCCGGTTTGTTAACAAGGCCTGATGCGCGCG